>USHP01000251.1 GCA_900554625.1 uncultured Eubacteriales bacterium
TCCTATTACCGTTGTAATAGTGGAACTGTGCTGGAGGACGGTACCTATCCCATCGGTCATCCTGTACTAGGTGCGCAAATCAGGATTCTGGATCAGTCTGGCAACGAGGTTGCCAAAGGGCAGACGGGTGAGATTTGCATTTATGGCGGCGGTGTATCTCTGGGCTACATTGGCGACCATGCCGAGGAAAACAGAGCTTTTGAGCGGCAGCCGGACGGTAGCACCATGTACCGCAGCGGCGATTTGGGCTATATCCTGCCGGATGGCAACATTGCATTCCTGCACCGCAAGGACGACCAGATCATGATTTACGGCAAGCGGGTGGAACTTGCCGAGGTGGAGTCCCGGCTCTATCGGTGCAAGGATGTGCAGCAGGCTATTGTCCGGGCTTTTACAGACGAGGATGGACTGTCCTATATGACCGCCTATGTGGTGCCTTCCGACAATAAGCTGAAAGTCTCGGAAGTAAAAAAAGAACTGTCTGAAAATTTGACTTCCTTTATGATCCCAGAGTTCTTTGTGAAGATGAAGCAGATTCCTTTGAATGTCAACGGTAAGCCGGATGTGTCGAAACTGCCGGTGGTAATGAAAGCGGGGGCATTATAATGGAGATTCAGATCCGGCAGGCCACGATCCAGGACCTGAATGTATTGATGCAATGGCGAATGGAAGTCTTGCATGAGGTATTCTCCATCCCCTCGGAGCGGTCTGTAACAGAGCTGGAATCGGAAAATCGCCGCTACTATCAAACAGAACTGCCGCAGGGCGGACATATTGCCTGCTTTGCCCACGTAGGGGAGGAAATCGTCGGCTGCGGCGGGATATGCCTCTATCATGAGATGCCCTCACCGGACAATCTAAACGGGAAATGTGCCTACCTGATGAACATTTATACCCGGCCGCAGTTTCGCGGACACGGCATAGGGAACAGAATCGTCAGGTGGCTTGTAGAGCAGGCTCGTCAGCGGCATATTTCAAAAATTTATCTTGAAACCTCAAACAAAGGCAGGCCGCTGTATCAAACAAACGGTTTTGCCGATATGAAGGATATGATGAAACTGTCCCGTGAAAAATAAGCAAAATCAAAGGAGCATACATACAATGGAGCCAATCATCTGAAACGTTGAAGTAAAAAGCGTCCTCACAAAATCCAATTTGCCTGTGAGTGATTATTCGGTCAATCCTTATGTGGGCTGTGGCCACGGCTGCAAATATTGCTACGCATCTTTTATGAAGCGTTTTACCAATCACCCGGAGCCCTGGGGAGAGTTCATAGACGTTAAATTTTGGCCGGAAATCAAACACCCGGAGCGGTATGCAGGGAAAGAACTGTTTCTCTGTTACGTGACCGACCCATATCAGCCGCTGGAGGAAACCGTCTGCCGCACCCGCGCCATTTTGGAGCAGATGCAGGGCAGCGAATGTAGCCTCAGTATTGCTACCAAGTCTGACCTGGTGCTGCGTGACCTTGACCTCATTAAAACATTCCCCAATGCGCGGGTATCCTGGTCGATCAAACACACTGGACGAAGATTTTCGCGCTGATATGGACAATGCAGTGAGCATTGAGCGGCGGCTGGCCGCTATGAAAGCATTCCATGATGCTGGTGTGCGCACCACCTGCTTTATCTCGCCGATTTTCCCCGGCCTCACCGACCTGCCCTCCATCATCCACCGGGCGAAGAATCAATGTAATTTGGTCTGGCTGGAAAACCTAAACTTGCGGGGCGGTTATAAGAAAACGATTTTTGACTATATAACTGAAAAACATCCAGACCTGCTGCCGCTGTACGATACCATTTACAATAAAAAAGAACGCAGCTACTGGTCAATGCTGGATGCGCAGATGCGGCAGTTTTGCCAAGAGGAAGGGCTACTGTATGTCCGGGATGATGATTCCATCAAACGCCCGTTCAACGATCCGCCTATCGTGGTCAATTATTTTTTCAACGAAGAGATTATCCCTCGGCCAAAATGCAGAAGAACAGGTAATCAAAACTATATAGTAACATGCAGAAAGCTAGAAGTTGTAGAGGTGAGGTTATGAAACGCGTAGAATTAGAATCAGACATATAACGCCGAGACAGATTATCCGTGGCTCAAATATCCGAATTATGAGGTGTTCCGGCATTGTAATAATCGGAAGTGGTTTGCTCTGATTATGGATGTACCAAAGAACAAGCTGGGGCTGCAAGGCGAAGAAATGCTGGAAGTGGTCGATTTCAAATGTGACCCAATTCTGATTGGCACACTACGAGAGGAACCCGGCTTCTTCCCGGCGTATCACATGAGCAAGGATAGCTGGATTACTGTTGCACTGGATGGCAGCGTATCAGATGACAAAACCAAAATGTTGCTTGATATGAGTTATGAAGCAACGATACCCAAAACATGCAAAAAGAGATACTGACAAATTCCAGTTTAACGAACAGGAGATGATGATCGCGTGAAAATCCTATATGAACTATCTTGGCTATGGGAAACGCTGGGCATTGCACTTGTAGCGGCGGCTGTCTGCATGGCTTGCGCCGCTCTGATCTGCAAAGCAGCGAAGAAGAAACTCGGCAAAAAGGTGTTGGCAGTCATAGGGGCTGCTGCATTTGTGGGCGCGATTCTGGCGGTCATTCTGATTGCCCGGACGCCGATGCCGCTTTGACAGAATAGGAGAAAGTGATAATGGTTATTCTTACCGAGCAAATAGAGATTCCGGCTTCCTATGAAAAATTAAAGGCATGGACTGCTAACTTTGAGGAAGAGTTTGTGAAATGGAGTCCCTACCACATCGAATGCAATCTCTATAACGGAAACTATAACGCAGGAAGCAAGATCCGCTTCCGCGAGATCGTCATGGGGCTGGACTACGATGTGACCGGCACAATTACGGAATGCGAACAGGATGAAAACCACTTCCGCATTGTATTCCGGAGCGACAAGAAAACGGCGTTCATCACCTTTGAAGGGAAAAGAACCAAAACAGGATGCCATTTCTCTCACACCGAGGCTTTCGGCATGACCACGCCGGTAATTGGGGCGATCATGAACTTCCTGATCTTCAAGGTGTTTTTCAGGAAAAAGGCAAACTGGCAGCTTATCCGGGATGATATGATTCTGGATAACAGGTATTTATATGACATTCTGACCGAAGGAAAATACCCGGAAAGAATCCCGCTGGACAAACTGCTGACCGGCGCGAAGTAACCGAATGGGAGGGCTTGATCATGCCGCTTCAAATCGTCAGAAATGACATCACAAAAATGAATGTGGACGCCATCGTCAACGCTGCCAACGAGTCGCTGCTGGGTGGCGGCGGTGTGGACGGCTGCATTCATCGTG
>USHP01000252.1 GCA_900554625.1 uncultured Eubacteriales bacterium
GCAGCGGGGACAATGATACTCCCGTCCAGCCTAACGTCCGAGCGTTGAAGCGGCCACCTTTTTGGCCGTGATCCGTCGCAGGCAATGGGGGCGGTTGCGTGAGAACCACGCGAGGGGTGAGATTCCCCGTGGAGCTGGTGAGCTGCCAGCCGTTTGATGACTTCCCACAGTGTTCCGGGGTGTCGAGGACAAGTAGGAACGCTTTGAAATATGGGCCGTGCGGCAGGACGGGCCAATGAAAACAGGAGAAATGTTTTATCTCTCCCCGGCCTTCATTCTGTTCTGCTGTACGGCCTCTACATAGGCGGCTTTTGCCGCCTGAATTTTCAAAGGGAGGTTAAATACCATGAACAAAACGTACTTGCGCGGCGAAATGTACTATGCCGATCTGGGCCGGGGAATCGGCTCCGAACAGGAAGGACGCCGCCCTGTCCTCATTCTCCAGAACAATACAGGAAACAAATATAGCCCCACCGTCATTGTGGCGGCTATTTCCAGCAAGGTGGACGCAAAGGCAAAGCTGCCCACCCACTATCTGTTAAAGGCAGAGAACGGCCTGGAGCTGCCTTCTCTTGTTCTTTTAGAGCAGCTTCGCACCATTGATAAGAAGCGGTTGGAAACGTACATCGGCAGGCTGGAAGAAAAGCATATCCGCAGAATCAACCATGCCCTGGCAGTCAGCGTAGGGCTGATCGAGGAGGTTCCCGAAAATTTAATCATGTGCCTTTGCCCGGCCTGTGCCAACAATTTTTATGGTACAGGCTCTTATTATTTGAAACGGGTAAACCCTGCGCAGCAGGAACGGGACATCTGCACCTATTGCGGCCAGCGCCCTGGCTTTGATTATGAAGTTGTCAAACGGCACCAATGACCGGAGGACAACTTATGGAGATCGTATTCCACACCGGGAAGGAGAGCGAACAGCCCATGCGCCGGTTCGCAGAAAAGCGCGCCGAATTTCTATCCCGCGAACTGCGGAAATTAAGTGCCGAGGAATTAAAGGCGCTGCTTTCCACGTTAAAAGAGGATAATCGCACCTTTGAACAAAAATGAGGGCGTTTCTATAATAAATGAAGAAAGGGGCTGCTGTATAGCTGCCCTGGAAAGGAGGACATTTGAAAATGAAACGAAAGGCAAGAATCCAGGCTGGTATAGACGATAGGCTGGTAGCCATCTATGCGAGGAAATCCCGCATTACAAATAAAGGTGACAGCATTGGCGTCCAGTTCAAGCAAAGCGCCGATTATGCTGTCAATCAACTTTCTTTACCGGAGGATTATGAGTTTATCCAGTATGAGGACAAAGGCTTGAGCGGCTACTATTCCGACCGGCCTGATTTCCAGCGGCTTCTACGGGATGTTGAAATGGGAAAGATCAAAGCGGTAGCCTGCTATAAGTTAGACCGGATCAGCCGAAAAACATCTGATCTCATGCGGCTTTTGGAATACTTTGAGCGCCACGATGTGACGCTTTTGGTTTGCTCCAATAACATCAATACACAGATCAGCACTTCCAAAATCATCATTCAGGTACTGGCTATCATCGCTGAGTTTGAGCGCGACATCCTCACTGAGCGTATCCAGGATAATTTAATGGAACTGGCTAAGGACGGGCGTTGGCTGGGCGGTAAAACGCCCACCGGATTTTCTTCCAAGCGTGTGACAACGGGGAGCGGAAAAAATAAAAGCGCCATCAGCTTTCTTGTCCCCATTGAAGAAGAAAAAGAGATTGTGCTGGAAATCTACCGTACCTTTTGGGAAACACGTTCCCTGCTGCAAACAGCAAATCTCATTAGTGAGAAATATGAAACGAAACACGGGGCGAAGTTTACCACTTCTACCATCCGGCTGATTTTGCGAAATCCCATCTACTGTGTAGCCGACGAGTATTCCTATAATTACTTCCTGGAGCATGACGGGAATCTATTTGGAGAAGCACATGAGTTTGACGGGAAGCATGGCCTTTCCGCTTATAACAAGACCGACCAGATGAAAGTCGAGGATGAGGATTCCACGTTCTTCAACCCGAAGTTTTCCCAGCTTCTTACCAAGAAACCGATTAGTGAATGGATTGTTTCCGTCGGACGCCACGAAGGTTTTATCAGCTCCCGAAAATGGGTAGAAACACAAAATATGTTGGATGAGATTGCAGAAAAGTATAACAGGCCCCATAGAAAGACCAATGCTCTGCTGTCTGGCCTGATGTATTGCCCAATTTGCGGAAAGCGTCTGCGGGTGCTGCCGGAATCTAACCGTTGGACAAACGGTAAGCCCCGCTTCAAATACGCCTGCCCTGGGGTGCGGGCAAAAGAATGTACCTTCAAAGGGGTTGAGGGCGTAACGTTAGATGAATTCGTCATCCACTCGCTTTCCAGTTTACAAGAAGAACATTCCGATTATTATCGGCAGCTTTTGGAGAACCGGGTTGCCAGCATGATCCGCACCGACCAAGGCGAGAAAGAATACCAGGAAACAAAGAAAGCGATTGAGCGGTTAAATGCAGATATTGCCGCACAGGTACGCAATCTGCGTGAAGCGGACGACGCTCTCAAGCGTTTTATCCAGGACGATATAAAAGTGCTTACAGATGACCTTGCTAAGCGGGAGGCAGACCTGCGCCGCATTGAGAATACCCAGTCTGAAAATCACTACCTCATCCATGAATTGAACAGCATAAAAAAACGGCTGCTGTCTTTTGAGGAATTTGCAAAGGACGCACAGCCGGAAACTTTATTCACTTTGGTACACTCGATTGTTGACCGAATCTATATTACCACAGATGGCTCTACACAAAAGTGCCAGGTTTATATTAAAGGCTGCGCCACGGAGGATTATTCCGACATACTCGGCGCAGCCGAGTACATAGATGGTAAGTTCCTTTTGCCGGTGGCAACTTATATGCCGCCGATGTGTGATTTAGATAAGTATAGCATTGGCAATCATTCTCTTGTGTATCGGTATGGTTTGCGCTTTGCGCGCAGTCAACCGTTTGGGTGCGGCAGAGGCCGCCGCAGGTATTACCGATTGGGGTTTGAGCTTTCAAAGCGAGGGCGCACCGCCCGTTGCAAATGCCTCACAGGAGTATTTAAGAAATTTCGACGCGCTGTATGTCGGCGACGCGAACCAAAAAGAGATCTACATCACGTTTGATGCCGGCTTTGAAAACGGCAACACGGAGAGAATTCTGGACGCGCTCAAAAAACACGGCGTAAAGGCAACGTTCTTCCTCGTCGGCAATTATTTTGAGACGCAGCCGGAGCTTGTAAAACGCATGGCAGAGGAAGGCCACACCATCGGCAACCACACGTATTCGCACCCGGATATGTCGAAG
>USHP01000253.1 GCA_900554625.1 uncultured Eubacteriales bacterium
ATATTATCTCATATTGCCGGGCGATATGCTAGGCGGGTGCTTATTGAGCGCTTACGATGTTTCCGGCTGTATCAAACGAAATAGCCGAAACAAATATATGACCAGGAGGTAACTCATGCAAACCATCAAACGCGCAGCTGTAATTTTCCTTGTGCTGACGTTGGTGCTGTCCTGCTTTTCACCGGTGATTGCTGTATCGGCTGAAACAGGCCCTGCGTCCACAAGCCCAGCTGCCAACCCCAATGCTTCAGGGGGTGAAACCTATGAAACCACAGCAGCTGGAACTACGCCAACCACTGCTGTAACAGAAGAAACGGAGTCTCCGCAGGCTCCCCAAGAGACGACACCAGTTATAGAGACGACGGCTCCTGTGGTAACGACGGTTCCTACAGAAACAACGGCACCGGAGGAAAATACTGAAGTCACGAATGTGGCAGAGGTCACAGAAGCCACAGAAGTTTCCGAAAAAGAAACAAATACTTTGACCGGCCATCTAGATAGTAAGGACGCAGATGTTTCTGTACTTTTGCTTGACCAGATGGTCGCAGAAGGCACTGTCTTGAATGTCCAGGAGGCAACACTGGATAACGAGACGATGAAAACGGTAATGTCGAAGCTGAATCTTCTGGTACTGCTGGACTACCTTGCCTTTGACATGGATGTTGCGGATGCTTCTGTGTCCGGTAAACTATCGGTCACAGTAACGTTTCCCGCTCCATCTATCCGTGCGTTGGATTCAGGAAGTGTCTACGTTGCCGAGATCAAAAGCGGCGAATCGATTCGCCTAGTCGGCAATGCCGATACGGTAGTAAACAATGACCGAAAAATCGAGAAGATCAGCTTTACCACTGCCGGTCTGTCCGGCTCCCGATTTGTCATTCTTACATCTGACCGTCCCAGCCTTTTGGGTTTCCAGACATATCCGGAATACACCGTAAGAGCAACCTATGGCCGGTATCCTGGCATTGGCGACAGTCAAGGCGGACTAACGTATCACTGCTGGTCGGCAAATGGCACCCCCTCTGCTTCCAAGCCTGCTGTGTGCTTGGACAGCAACAGACTGTTTGGCTCTGGTGACAACACTTTTTCCTATGAAATTGTCAACTCCGTGAATGACAACGGAGATCGGTCTCCTACCCAGAGCTGGAAAAATCTCAGTCAAAGCAAGCGGGAGCTGCTCATGCTGCTCTGCTTCTATGGACTTAGTGACTGGTCGCCTTCTTCACGATTTATTGAAGATATTCGCAGTGGCAATACCTTTGCAGCTATGCAGTTAGTGGCATGGGAGTGGATCAACGGTGTAGAGGACGGTACCTACACATCACGCTATAACGATACCGTCCAGGATATTGCCGGGCAGCTGCGAAGCCTATGCTATTCAAACCCCGACAATATTGATTGCACCACATCCTATGTCTACATCATCTGGCCCAATGCGCAGAAAATCTATAATGGCCGGTATGTCTGGGGACAGGCGCTGATTGCATGTCATACCGTGAACTACAAACCCACCACAGGCAGCTTGACGGTAACCAAGGCCATTTCTGGCAACGGATCTATCGCCAACTGGAGAATGGAATTGTATACCTCTCAGTCAGCAGCCAACAGCGGCACCGGATTTACCGCTGCTGCGTATACCAATTCAAACGGTGTTGCTACTTTCTCGGATCTGAATCCCGGTACTTACTATGTCCGGGAAGCTCCTGCAGAACGACAAGACAGAGTATCCGTCACTGGTTGGACTCTTTCAACGACCGTTCTCAGCGCAGTCGTAAAATCTGGTGACACCGTAAATGCAGGAACCATCACGGACCTGGCTCCCAGCGGTGAAATCACGGTAGTAAAGGCAGTGACATCCCAAAAACCGGCTGGCAAAATGGATAGCTGGGTATTCCAGGTTGCCACGGATTCCGGATTCTCCAATATTGTGAAAGCCATCACAACTGATGCAAGTGGTAGGGGTTCTACCGGAAAGGTTTTGGCTCCCGGCACCTACTATGTCCGGGAAGCGCCCCTGGCAAATCAGAGCCGTGGTGATAAAGGAAACTTCCAGCTGGACGGCAGCGTCGTCACCGTGACCATCACCGGCTCGGAAACCGTGCTGGCCAACAACGGCACCGGGGTAACCGCCAACAATGTGGAACTGAGCGCCATCACCGTGAAAAAAGCGGTGACCTCTGCCAGTACTACCGGCAAGCTGGACGGCTGGGTATTCCAGATCGCCAGCGATTCCGGGTTCTCCAACATTGTCAAAACCCTGACCACCGATGCCAGCGGCTTTGCCAGCACCGGCATCACCCTCTCTCCCGGTACCTACTACGTTCGGGAAGCACCTCTTGCAAACCAGACCCGAAGCGACAAGGATAACTTCATCCTGGATTCTCAGTCCGTAGTTACCGTGACCGTCCAGGCCGGTGAAACCAAGGCCGCCCTGTACACTGATTCCGCTACCGCAGTGAATGTGGAAAAGGGCATGATCCGTGTCCGCAAAGGGGTGTCCGGCACGGAGGCCAGCGCCGCCACCTTAAGCGGTTGGCTGTTCTATGCTCAGCTGAATATGGCGGATTCCGGCTCTGTCCCCCAGGAGAAAGAGAAACCCAAAACTCTGGACGAGATTATTGCCCAAGCCACTGCGGCGGCAGCTCAGGAAAATGCCCAGCGCCGCCAAAATCCCCAGGTAAGAAAGGAACCGGAACGATAAGACAAAGGTGCGTGTCAGAGCTAACATGCGCCTTTTTAGGAACACAAAAGGAGGATATACCAGATGTGGGCAGAAATCAAAAGGCTGAAACCAATCGAACGGCAGCCTGATGGCAATTTGCCCAGGCTCACACCGCAGCAGACCATTGTCATTCGGAAGGCTGTCAGACAGTGCTGTAACTATTCCGAGGGAGAGTGCCTTTTGCTGGATGACGGAGAAGGACAAGTTTGCCCTCAGGCTATCAGCTCCACTTTGAATTGCCGATATTTCCGCAATGCAGTCTTACCAGCCAATCCGAAACTGGAAAAAGAGATTCTTGGAATTCGGGCGAACCGGCGCTGTAAGATCTGCGGCTCCTATTTCATCGGCGGTTCGGGCAATGCCAAATACTGTGCCCGTTGTGCAGCAGCGGTACATCGAAAGCAGAAGGCCGCCTGCGCCCGGAAACAGAGGTCGGGTGTAGACAAATAGCCCCCAAAAAACCGTTGCGTTGCAACCACTTTTTTCATCAGAACAAGGGGGGCTGTATGTTTTTGAACCGCCCCCTGTCAAGTAGACAGGTAAAAAAAGCAAAAATTATGCCACGAGGGTCTGGTTCCTGTAAGCAAGGGGAGCCA
>USHP01000254.1 GCA_900554625.1 uncultured Eubacteriales bacterium
CTTGTTGTACTTAACCGCATTGTCTGCCAGGTTGAACAAAATGGCACCAAGCAGCTGAGGAATGGCGGAAATGTAGGCGTTGCTGCCTTCTAAATTGATGCTCACCCCTGCCAGCTCCGCCGGGGCGGTCAGCTCATGGACGGCATGCTGGGCGGCCTCATACAGATCAACGGTATCCCACTGCATATCGGCGGCGCCTTCATCCAAGCGGGAAAGCCGCAGGGTATCGCTGACCAGCTGAACCATTCGCTGGGATTCCTGATAAATTTTCTCGGAGAAGGTAATCATGTCCGACTGGGGAACCAGACCGCTTTTCATCAGTTCGGCATAGCCGGAGATGGCGTGCAGCGGGGTTTTCAGTTCGTGGGAGACATTGGCGGTAAATTCCCGCCGCAGCTGTTCCGCCTGCTGCTTTTGGGTTACGTCGAACAGCAGCAACACCACGCCGAATACCTGCCCTTCGGAACGGACGGGGCTGGCAGCTGCCAGGTACTGCCCGGCGGAGAGGGTGACGGTCTGCTCCTGCTTTTCCCCGTGCAGAGCCTGCTCCACCAGCACGGCCACCGCCGGATTGCGGTTGGCAACGGAGAAGTCGGCGCCCAGACAGTTGGGGGTGACCTCCAGCAGCTTGGCGGCGGAGGGGTTGATGCTCAGAATGGTGCCGGAACTATTGAGCAGTACCAGTCCTTCACTTAAGGAGCGGGTAACGGTGTTGAATTCCTTTTGTTTCTGCTTCAATTCCGTGGACTGGGCCCGCAGCTGGCGCTGCTGGGATTCCAGCTGGCGAAGCAGGGGCTGGATTTCCTCGTAGCCTTCATTGGCCAGGGGCATTTCCAGATTCAGCTCGTTCAGAGGCTTGACCACTTCCCGGGACAGCCGCCGGGACAGCCAGTAAGACAGGGCCAGAACCGCAATGATTACCAGCACAATGGAATCCCACATGCCCAGCATCAACCCCAGAACACTGCCCTGGGAGGCAGACAGCCGCAGAATGCTGCCGTCGGGCAGCAGCTTGGCAACGTAGATGTAGCGGGCCATCAGAGTGCCGGAATAGCGGGTGCTCTGTCCGTATCCCGTTTCCAGCGCCTGACGCACTTCCTCCCGCTGCAGATGGTTTTCCATCTCCACCGTGTCGGAACGGTTGTCATAGAGCACGGTACCGTCGGGGGAAATCCAGGTAATGCGGCAGTCGATGGTGTCGTCCAGACTTTCCAGATAAGGCAGGCCTTCGTTGCTCACGGCCTGGGAAGCCAGGGACGCTTCCACCTTCAGCTGGGCCAGTTCGGTCTGCATGAAGCGGGAATGTACCACCCACATCACAAAGATCAGCGACGATGCCAGCACCGTCAGCGCCACCAGGAAGATGCACCGGAAAATTCGGGTGGTCATTGGGTTTCCTCCATGCGGTAGCCAACGCCACGGACGGTGCGGATATATTCTCCGCAGCTTCCCAGTTTGGTGCGCAAAGTGCCGATGTGGACATCCACTGTCCGGGTTTCGCCCAGGTAGTCGGTACTCCAGATCCGCTCCAGCAGCTGATCCCGGCTGAATACCCGGCCGGGATGCTCCATAAAGAGCTTGAGAAGCTCAAATTCTTTCAGGGTCAGTTCCACCCGACTGCCGCCGGCGCATACGGTGTGAGACAGCGGGTCCATTTCCAGAAGCCCCACATGCAGGTGGGTTTCCGGCTTGCACTGACTGGTGCGCCGGAGCACAGCCCGGATGCGGGAGACCATCTCCATCATGCCGAAGGGCTTTGCCAGGTAGTCATCGGCACCCAGATCCAGGCCCATAACCTTGTCGTATTCGGTGCCCTTGGCGGAGGCCATAATCACCGGAACCTGGGCCGTGGCGGGATTGCTGCGCAGATGCTTGAGAATTTCGATGCCCCCCATGCCGGGCAGCATGATGTCCAGCAAGATCAGCTGGGGAAGTCCCCGGCTCAGGGCATCAAACAGGCCGGTGCTGCTACCGAAGCCTTCCGCCTCAAACCCGGAGGCCCGCAGGGCATAAATCATCAGTTCACGGATGCTTTCGTCATCTTCCACACAATAAATCATAGTTACGCTCCCAATAGAAAACCATAGATTTCTTCAACTTTGATGGTATCGCAAAAGCGTAAGAAAAACAAGTGCACTTTTGTAAAATCCATGTAAAACCGGGACAGAACGGCAATTCTGTCCCGGGGAGGTATCAGGCATTGAAAACGTAGGTATCCAGCCGCCGGAAGGCTTCCTGAACCCGGCTCAATGGCAGGGCCAGGTTCATCCGGATGTGGGTTTGGCCGTGGAAGGCCCGGCCGTCCTGCCACACAACGCCTACGTCCCAGCCGGCTTTGAGCAGCTGGTCCATGGTCTTGTCATGGGCGGCAAGCCAGTCGGCGCAGTCGATAAAGAGCATGTAGGTGCCCTGGGGCTTGCTGACCCGGACGCCGTCAAAGTGCTTTGCAATGTAATCGCAGGCAAAGTCTGCATTCCCGGTCAGAACCTGCCGCAGCTGGGCAACCCAGGCTTCGCCCTCTTCCTGATAGGCGCCCATGAGAGCATGCATGGACAGCACATTCATGGAATTGTAGTGGCTCAGGGAGGATTCCTTATCGCAGCGGTCTTTCAGCCGCGGGTTGTAGATAATGTGGTAGCTGCCCACCAGGCCTGCCAGATTGAAGGTTTTGGAGGGGGCGTAAAAGGCGATGGTGCGCATTTTGGCGTCCTCGCTGACGGACTGGGTGGGGATGTGCTTGTGGCCGGAGAGGAGGATGTCGCTCCAGATTTCGTCGGAAATCACGGTGACATCGTATTTCTGGTACAGCGCCATGGCGGCCTCCACTTCCCACTTTTCCCAGACCCGGCCGCAGGGGTTGTGGGGAGAGCAGAAAATAGCGGCGTGGATATGCTCGTCCCGGAGTTTGCGCTCCATGTCTTCAAAATCCATGCGCCAGATGCCTTGTTCGTCCTGCTTCAGAGGGGAGTGGACGATGCAGTAACCGTTGTTGGTCAGACAGCCGGTAAAGCCCACATAGGTGGGGCTGTGAACCAGGACCTTATCTCCCCGGGAGCACAGAACATTCATGGCCGAAACCACACCGCCCAGAACACCGTTTTCATAGCCGATGTTTTCTTTGGTCAGGCCGGTAACGCCGTTGTGCCGCTGCTGCCAGCGGATGATGGCATCGTAGTATGCTTCAGGGGGGTCAAAATAGCCGAAGGTGGGGTGCTGAATCCGCCGGATCATGGCCTCCTGCACCGTGGGAACCACTGGAAAATTCATGTCCGCAACCCACATGGGGATGA
>USHP01000255.1 GCA_900554625.1 uncultured Eubacteriales bacterium
GCCGTGTCTATTTTTATGCTCTTTTCAATTTGCGCAACTTATTGTACCTTATCAACCGGAGGTTTTGCTTGTTATTCTTGCCTCAGCCGTTCTACCACGCTGTAGCGCTGGGCTATCCGGCTGCTGAGTACCGGGATGGCAATGCCCAGTACTGCAAATACCGGCAGCACCACAGCAATGGGCCAGATGGTGAAGCGGTAGGTGAGGAACCAAAGCAAGGAGCTGAAAGCTGAATCCAGGAACGGGGCAGCAGCCACAATCAGAACCAGCGCTAGAGCAGCGGCTCCCAGGGTATAGAGCAGACCTTCCAGTGCCAGCATGGTGCGCAGCTGCCGGGACGTCATGCCGATGGATTGCAGCACCGCCAATTCCCGGCGGCGGGTGGTGATTCCGGTGAGAATGGCGTTGAAGAAATTCAGTACTCCCACCAGCCCTACGATGAAGCTCAGCGCTCCGCCTAACAGCAGGAACATGCTCTTGAAGCTTTCAAATTCCCCTGCGTAGGTTGCCTTACTTTCGTAGTCGAACTGGGGATTTTGATTTTCCGTGTAGTCCTGCAAAAAAGCCTCCATAGCGGCATTGGCTTCCGGGGTGGTATCAAAGGCGTAGTACATAACACTGTCAGTACCGCTGTCTCGGATGAAGGTTTGATCGTTGAGAATGAATTCATCATCTCCGAAGTAACGGTAGCTCAGAGGAAAGGGAACCGACACCAATGCAGCTACTGTGTAGTCCACGTCCTGGTAGGTTTTGGCATACTGGGTAATGCTGCGGCCAGAGGCATAAGCATCTCCCACTTCGTCAATGGGAATCGGCTGATTCGTAGTATTATCGTAGTATTCGAACTCCTCGATATATCGAACGGTCACCGTATCTCCCAACTTGGCCCAGTGGCTGTCCATCTCAGGGGCACCATAGTCATCTGTGCTGTAGACGGCGGCAATGGCACGGCTGCCAGGCGCATACAGCTTGCTCAAATCTCCATCCAATACGGTCAATTGGTCCAAGGCAAACGCTTCCATGCCGTAGAGTTGAATACCATCGGCCAACCACCCTTTCTCGTTACGTTGGGTGTGCTCCATCAGCCAGGTCAAAGATTCCTCTGAATACCAACGGCTGTTATTCTGGACAAACCATGATTGCGGAATAAACTCCCACATTCCAGAGGTCTGACCATAAATCCGGCCGCCCTCTGTGACGCCACCCTGGGCATCAATTGCAGCAATGGCATCCTGGGGTACGCCCATGTCTGTGCCATATCCTCCATAAGTCTGGAACTTTTTTGCATCTGCCACAAGGAAGTCACTTGCGGTAAAGTGAGAAATATATTTGTCCATGTCAAACCCACGGGCAAAGGTGACCGTCATCGTCAGCAGCACCACCGCCAGAGACAAGGACAAAATCGTAATCACGGTCTTGCCCCGGCTGCGTCCCAGGTTGGCCCAGGCCATGGACAGCAGGGACACGCCTTTGCCATCGCGCTTTTCTTTCCGGTTGGAAACTTTTCCCTCTGCGTAACACACCGCTTCCACAGCAGATACCTTGCCAGCAATCCGTCCCGGGCGGCGGCAGGAAATCAGTACCGTTATCAGCGCAAACACTGCTGAACCCACAAAGATGGCCGGGTTTACCGACACCACAGTTGTAACGGCATCGAGCTGGGCCACAATTACCGGCGTGAGTACGCCGCCCAATAACCATCCCAACACCAGTCCCAGGGGGATACCTGCTGCAGATAACAGAAGGGCCTGTGTGCGGATAATTCGCCGGATCTGCCGGGGCGTGGTGCCAATGGTTTTCAGCAGACCATAAAACCGGATGTCTCCCGCCACCGAAATCTGGAACACATTGTAGATAATCAGATATCCGGTAAACAGAATGAGCAGCAGCATGCCGGCAAGCATCATCGCAGTCCCGAAGTCCAGATTTTCCGAAAGCTGGGCCCCGGTATATCCCCAGTTGACTCCGATGGCAATATAATTATCGTCCCGGGTTTCGCTCTGATAGCCGTGATTAGACAGAATTTCCTCAATGTCCGCAGCAATGGAGCGGGCGCCATGCTTGAGCATCACATCCAGGTTCCAGGTGCCGGTCATACCATCGCTTCCGGGGGGCGTTACCCCAACCTCTTCCAGCACGGCATTTACCCGGCTTTCCGGAATGAGGATATGGTTGGCCACGATGGCTTCGTCATACTCCCACCAACCGCAAAGGGTGAAGGTCTGGGTTGTTTCGTGACCATCTACATAGAAGGTGACGGTAAATTCCGCTCCCAACTCCGGCTCTACCCCCAGCAATTCCAGTACATGGGTGTCGGTAGCGGCTTCGTTGGTATCTTCCTGTGGCAGGCGTCCCTGGATGGGGTCACAATACATCCAGTGTGCCTGATTGGCATCGGAATAGCCCACCTCCACGTGGGATTTGTTGAAGGGAACGTCCGTGGGCATTCCCAGAAAACGCCGCAGGCCCCATTGGGAGATCAGTGGGTCCTCTCGCAACTCTTCAAACTGATCTTTTGTCAGGTACTTGAAACTGCCGTGGCACCAGCCGCCTGCCTGGCGAAAATTGCTCTGCTGGAAGCCCTCATTGATGGACAGGGTAATGGTAAACAAAGACGTAAATAGCATGGCAGTCAGGGCAATGGCGATAATGGCTACCAGATTCCGGGTGCGGTTCGCCCGCAATGCCCGCAGGCTCAGTCTGCGGATGCACCCACGATTGGAAACATTCATCTTGTTTCCTCCTTACCGTGTCACAATCCGGCCGTCCTCAATACGGACGATCCGGTCGGCCATTTGGGCGATCTCTTCGTTGTGGGTAATCATCACCATGGTTTGGGAGAATTTCTGCCCGGTTACTTTCATCAGCCCCAGCACATCCTGGCTGGTCCTGCTGTCCAGATTGCCGGTAGGCTCATCCGCCAGCACAATGGCAGGTTTGGCTGCCAGCGCCCGGGCGATGGCGACCCGCTGCTGCTGACCGCCGGAGAGCTGATTGGGCAGATTTTTCAGTTTTTTCTCCAAGCCAAGGGTTTCGATTACCTTGTGGACATATTCCGTATCCACCTTGTTCCCGTCCAGCTGAATGGGCAGGATGATGTTTTCCCATACGCTGAGCACCGGAACCAGGTTGTACGACTGAAATACAAATCCGATTTTTCTCCGGCGGAACACCGACATTTCCTCATCCTTCAATGTTGTGATATCCCGGTCGTCCACGATTACTTTTCCATTCGTAACCGTGTCGACACCGCCCATGAC
>USHP01000256.1 GCA_900554625.1 uncultured Eubacteriales bacterium
TTCCGGATGTGGTTTTTCATAGTCTGCGCCATACAAGTGTCACATACAAACTGAATGAGCAGAAAGAGGAAGAAAATAAGATTACCATACCGGAGGGAGTAGGTCCCGAACTGCTGATGAAAGTACTTGGCAATCCGGAGATGGCGGCTTTGCTTACTTCTCTGGCGAAGACAATGAAAGTATAAATATAGAAGAACGATATTGTGTGGAGTAAGAAATCTATGCAGTATCGTTTTTTTCGTTTCTTGTGAAAAAACTTTTTTGAAAAATTTTGCGTTTTGGGTGAGAGTATTTTCGATTTTTTGTACCTATATAAGTGAAGGGGTTTTTAAGCCGCATTTCAATAAATCCAGAGAGAAGGTTCAAACGAAATGTACGATACCGCAAAACGAGTCGCACTCGTCAAGCAGCGGGTGCGGGAAAACACCCGCCGGAGGCAGTGGCGCGGCATATATGGGCTGAGCGCAGCGTGTATGCTGCTGTTCGCGGTGATGATGCAGGCGGCGGATGTGTTTGCAGTGCAGGAGCAGACAGCCGCATGGGGCGTGTTCGGCGCGATGCTGCTGCGGGAGGACGTGGGCGGCTATGTGCTGGTGGCCGTCGTCTCCTTTGCAGCGGCGGTGGTCGTTACCGTGTTTTGCACACGATTGAGAAAAAACAATAAACAGCAGGAACAAACCAAGGAGGATGAGGAAACATGAAGAAAAGATTTTTAGCGGCGCTGCTGAGCCTGTGCATGACGCTCACGCTGCTGCCAACTACGGCGTTTGCAGCGGTGAGCGATTCGCTAGGCAACACACCCGAGGAAAATCAGGCGATTTTGGAGCAGGTCTCTGCCCTGACCGGCGATAGCAGCGACCAGGTGCTTTCCATGCTGAACGCTTTGGGGCTGCTGGATGAAGACGGCAATTTCAAGGTGGATCAAACCATCACGCTGGACGGTCAGGTGTTGACACTGGCGGCTGTCATGGAGCTGCTGGAAAATCCCGCCACGGATCTCACCCGTATAGCCGACGTGGATGGGACTCCGGTGGCGCTGGGCGATTTGAAGACCATGATCCAAATCGAACAGGAGCTGCAACGGATCAAGGACACCTATTTCTCCGGCAGGGAGTTTACCGGGGAAGCTCTGGAGAATCTCAATAACCTGATGGAGCAGTTGGAGCTGCAGGGCATCAGTTTGCAGTATTCCGCCTCTGCCACAAAGCCTGAGGGCGTTGAGACGGTGGATATGAGCGGCATGATGAGCCAAACGCTGGGGGAACTCGCAACCAACAGCTGGAGCTCCGGGACTTTTACTGTATATGGCGGAAAACCGGTCGGCTTTTCCTACCGCATTCAAAAAGGCCAGCTCAGCGAGTATATCACCGGTGTGGAGGTCTCGATAGGCGAGACGAGTGGGGTCGCCCAAGGCGACGGGTCCTACAAGCTGACCTATGACGTAGGCTCGACTTTCAGTTTAGATGGTTGTAAAATCACTGTCAAGGTTACAACCAAAGGAGGGAACCCAGACTGGCTCGAGGGTTCTTATTCCTATGGCGACCTGCTGGGGATGATTGAATTTTACGATGCGGAAAATCTGGTGTTCTATGACGGTGCCGCTTATGCCGACCACTGTCAGCTCAAGCTAAAAAAGACGGTTGACGCCCCCACAATACAAACATCAGTGAGCGCGCCGAACTATGAGGAAAGATACGAAAGTACAGAAACAATACAGGGGGATATGTATATTCCTTTGCTGGCAAATGAATACAATATCGGCGAAGGTGCCAACAATCAGGACTTCGTTGCGCTAAGCGATACCATCAGAATTTTGGAGGGTGCCCGCAACTCGGTGCTTCCCGTCGACTCCGACCCATTTTATCAGCCATACAAAATCGATGCCAGCATCGAGTTTAACTGGAGTACCGATGTAGAGACCTATAATGGCTTTGCGCCGTATGGCTATAATAGTGACACACAACCCCATGCCCCATTCTATCTGACGGAGTACATGTTCAATGGAACATCTCTGGAGCTCAGCAGCGACAAAACGAGAGCGCTGAACTGTACGATTAACAAGGGCGAAACGGTCAACATCTCCCTGCAGTCTACCACGCAAAACAGAGGGAATCAACGGTACTGGCTGCCCTTCCGACTGTATATGAAAAGTGTACAGGGCGAAATCCAAAATTCCTGGGCCACCACCAAGAACAGCAATGTTACAGCCATGCTGGTGGACACGGACAATCCCACCATTCAAAGCGTCACGGCCCCGGAGGGAACCTATGCCAGCGGACAGCACGTGCCCATCACAGTTACCTTTAACGAGTTCGTGAATCTTAGCAACGCCACCGTGACCATCAATGGCAAAGTGTATAGCGCCGCTGAGCTTTCCATGAACAACTACGGCGTCACGGCAATGCTCTGGTACCCAGTGCAGGATGCGGATGACACCACGGTCACCGTCAATGGTATGACCGGTGTGGAAGATGTTTTCGGTCATACGCTGGATACCTCACTCTATCCAAGCAACTCGATTGCCGACGTTACGCTGAAGAGCGTCTTGATGCGTAACGCTCCCACCGCACTGACCGCCGACTACGACAACGGCAAGGCATCGTTCACGATGAACGCCAACATGCAGCAGGTCTACAAGACCGTATACAGCAATTATCACACCCCGGCAGGCACAGACCCGAAGGAAGCCCCGTTCCGCCTCGAGCTGAGGTACGACTCTGCGGGTGAACCAATCCATCTGCAGGTCTATCTGGACACAGAGAAGGAAGCCTTCACCATTAGCGACTATGCAATCGCACCCTCTGCTTTCGATCGCACCTACACGGTGACGCTGCAGGCCAACGAGGGCACGAAAGCCGATCCTGACTGGGTGAATGTTCTTCCCATGACCCGGCAGTTCACGGTGGCAAAGAAAGTTTCCGCGCACACGGTGAAGGTCTTCCCGGAAGCGAATGACGCCGACTATACGATTTCCCTCGGCAAAACCACCCGCCCCACGCTTAAGGCAGAGGTTTTGGGGGCAGGCGGTGAGACGGCCAGCTACACCACCGGCAAATGGAGCAGCAGTGACACGCTCATTGCCACCATCAACGAGGATACCGGCGTTGTTGCCACCACAGGAACCAAGGTGGGAGCCGTCACCTTTACCTTTACGGCGGACAACGGGACTGAGGACACTGTCGATGATGTGACGGGCAAGTCAAAGCCCTATACCGTGACGGCAGGCGATTCCCTGGCACTGGTGATTCC
>USHP01000257.1 GCA_900554625.1 uncultured Eubacteriales bacterium
GTTACAGCCGACGGCCACCAGAGCCGTAGCTGCCAAAATCGAAACTTTTTTCATGGTTTGTTTTTCAGTTACGTATTATCCCGTATATTATCGACCGGCGGGCCTGAGCCGCCATGCGGAATCGCACATCGGCCCCGGCCATCCGGTCGGTTCCTGTCCGGCGGATTATTCGGCGGGAATCACCGTGCCCGTCTTATCGACCGGTACCCAGTCTTCGATGGTACCGGTGAACTGTACCTCTTTCTTGGTGATCTTGATCTTGATGTCGCGAGCTTCCAGAGAGGTGGGATTCCACTTGGAAACGTCGGTCTGCACGATCAGGGACTTGGGAACACGGAAGATGTTCTCGGTCTCGTTGGTAATGACGGGGAAGCCCAGAGCGATGGCGCCGGCGCCGCAGGCCACGAACACATCGTCCAGAGGAGCGAAGGCGTTGACGAAGGCAGGCACACGCTCCATGGTGTACTTCATCAGGTTGCCGGCATCACCGGGGGTGATGTTGCCGAAGATCAGCGCAGCACGCAGAGCCACGGACACAACATGGATGACAGAAGTGACATCCTTGCCCAGAGGCACAACACGGACGTTGTCGCCGGTCTTGTAGTTCTTCTCAGCCAGCTGGTCGATGACGCCGCCGACCAGGGTCACCAGCATGCCCTGAGTCTGGTAGCTCTTGACCAGTTCCACAGCCTCTTCGGCGCTGGGGGCGGTGCCCAGGATAACAGCAACGCCGGGGATATCGCCGGTAACCAGGGGGACACCCAGGTTACGGACGAAAGCGTCGGAAATGTGGCCGTAGCAGGGAGCCTCGTAGGGAGTAGCGCCATTCATGTATTTCAGAACTTCGATGAATTCTGCGCACAGAGCGGTGGCCACGCCGGACATAAAGGCATCATGCAGCCGCTTCTCCCGGGTCATCAGGGTCTTGACAACACCCAGAGCGGCCTTCAGCTCGCCCAGGTTGGTGACCTTCACGCCGGTAACCGCATAGTAGCAGGGCAGCGCGTAAGCGGTTTCGGGGAAGGACACAGCCTGGCTCTCGCCGTACTGCGCAATCGCATTATCGATGGCGGCTTCGGTCAGGCCATAAACGGCATCGTTACCGCCAAAAACTCTATCAAAAAGTGTCACGGTATTTCCTCCTATTGTTCGTCACGATCTAAAATTGCTTTAATTTTCCGAATTTCTTCGATTGCCGTGGGGCTGAAATCGTAGGGAGACTTTCCCTGACGGTCCGCGTCCATGATCTCCAGGTTGTAATGGACAAAGCCCAGCAGATCTTCGGCAGGAATCACGCTGCGGATGAATTCCTCATCCTTGGCGTCCCGTACCTTGTTGGCCACAACCCGAATCTGCTTGACTCCCAGGTCTTTGGCCAGACGCTTGACGTTATGATACGTCTGCACCGACCGGGCGCCGGGTTCGATGACCACGATAAACTGATCCATATTTCCGGCGGTGCCTCGTCCCAGGTGTTCCAGACCGGCTTCCATGTCCATGATGACCACGTCGTTTTTCCGGTAGGTCAGGGCGGAGAGGATGGACTTGAGCATCACATGCTCCGGGCAGACACAGCCGCTGCCGCCTACATCCACGGTGCCCATGACCAGCAGTTTCACGCCGTTGATATCTTTGGAGAAAGTATCCGGAATGTCTGCCACATAGGGGTTGAGCTTAAAGAACTTGTTGGCGGCGTTGGCGCCGGTGCGTTCTTCCACCAGGGTACGCATTTTGGAGATGGGGACAATGGAATCCACTTCCTCCTGGGTCAGGCCCAGAGCCAGGCCCAGGTTGGCATCCGGGTCCACATCGGCGGCCAGAACCGTCCGGCCTTCGTCGGCATACAGCCGGGCCAATGTGGAGGATAAGGTGGTCTTGCCTACGCCGCCCTTACCGGTAATCGCTACTTTCATTGGAAAAAGACCTCGTGCTTAACAGTTTTTCAGTAAATCAGATGCCCAGAGCTTCACGCTTGGCCTCGATGCAGGCGATCATCTTGTCACCCAGGGACTCGATGTCGGTATCCACAACGAACTTGGCCTCGACCCAGTCGTTGACGCCATGCTCACCCTGCAGCAGCTCGGTGACTTCCTCGGAACCCTTGGAGTAGGGATCAACACCCAGGAAGGTTTCCAGACCGGTAGCCACAACGTAGTTGCCGATGGAGACGGCCTTCTCGGACATCCATTCGGGAGCGCAGCCCACGACAGGCAGCTTGGAGATGGGGATGCCGGAATCCTTGGACAGCTGGGCTGCCAGGATCAGCATACGGGAGATATCCACGCAGGAGCCCATGTGCAGGACAGGAGGAATGCCGGCCAGTTCGCAAACACGCTTCAGACCGTCGCCGCAGTACTCCTTGGCCTTGACGGGGTCCATCAGACCGGCCTTGGCAGCAGCCTGAGCGGAGCAGCCGGAGACGATCAGGATGATGTCGTTTTCCAGCATCTTCTTCATCAGACCGATGTGAGCGGAGTCGGGACGAACCTTGGGGTTGTTGCAGCCGACCATAGCCACAGCGCCGCGCAGGACACCGGAGGTCACGCACTCCAGCAGAGGCTTGGTGGTGCCGAACTCGTCAACCTGGGAGTTGGCAACGCCGTCGAGAACCTTGACAATGGCTTCCACGGAGTAACCCACACGGGCGTTCTGCTTCTGGTTGGGGATGTTCACCAGATCCTGGTTCCGGTTCTGGAAGTTCTCAATGGCCATCTTCACGATTGCCTTGGCGTTTTCGCCGGCAGTCTCGGCATGGAACTGGATGAACTCGGAGTCGGGCATCCGGGCGATGGGAGAGGTGGTGATGAACTTGGTATGGAAGCACTTGCTCAGGGGGCCCAGAGCGGGGAAGATGCACTGCACGTCCACAACGATGGCTTCGCAGGCGCCGGTGAGGACCACGTTCTCCTGGTTCAGGAAGTTACCGGCCATGGGGATGCCGTGACGCATAGCAACTTCGTTGGAGGTGCAGCAGACGCCGGACACGGTGATGCCCTTGGCGCCCAGGCTCTTGGCGTAGGCGATCATCTCGGGATCGTTGGCGTAGTAGACGATCATCTCGGACAGGGAGGGATCGTGGCCATGGACAACGATGTTGACGTTATCCTTCTCCATAACGCCGATGTTGGCGGTGGTGTCCACAGGCTTGGGAGTGCCGAACATAACGTCGGAGAACTCGGTGCCCATCATGGAACCGCCCCAGCCGTCGGACAGGCCGCTGCGGAGGGACTGGCGGATCAGGGC
>USHP01000258.1 GCA_900554625.1 uncultured Eubacteriales bacterium
AAAACTGCTGTTCACGATAGCTCTTAAGATGTCTGAAAGCGCTTGTCCATACCGTTCACAGGAATGTCCGAATCTCTCAGCATCTCTTCATTGCCCTCATTATAATGACATGGTACAATATAATCAAATACATATATTTTTATAATTATTATAATTTTAAAATTATAATTTAAAAGGAGGATCCTATGTTTCAGGGAATGGAATATGTTTATGAAGTTTATAAAGAAAAAAGCTTTTCCAGAGCTGCCGCAAACCTGTTTATTTCTCAGCCGTCTCTCAGCGCCAATGTCAGACGGGTGGAAAATCGGATCGGATATCCCATTTTTGACCGCAGCACCGATCCCATTACCTTGACCCCGGCCGGTCAGCTGTATATTCAGGCTGCCCAGCGCATCCATGAAATTTCCGGTACCCTGCGCCATCAGGTTCAGGCCCTGAGCCAAGAGCAAACCGGCACACTGCGCCTGGGCATTTCCATCCAGCGGGCCATCCAGATCATGCCCAAGCTTTACCCCCTGTTTTCCCAACAATATCCCCATGTGCAGCTGCAGCTGCGGGAGCAAGGTTCGGTATCTTTGGAAAATGCCCTGCTGGAGAATCAAGTGGACATTGCCTGTCTGTCCACCATTCCCAAAAACATCCATCTGGAATATAACCTGATTCAGGAAGAATCCTTCGTTCTTCTGGCAACCCCTGCCTGTGACCTTGCCCGGCGGATTCCGGATGGGACGCCCATTGACATTGCCGAAGCAAAAAATGAGCGCTTTATCAGCTGCAAGCCGGGGCACGGCATCCAGCGTGTGCAGCAGATTATGTTCCGCACAAGAGGAATGGCCCCTGCCATTGCCTTTGAAACCGACAGCATCGAAGTGGGCAAAGCGACCCTTTCCAGTGCGCCGCTGGTGATGATGTGCCCAAATGTGTACGCCTCTGCCAATAGCCCCCACCGTTACTGCGTGTATCCGCTGCTCAGCGTGGATAGCCCCCGGCACTTCTATGCCTGCTACCGCAAAGATATTTTTCTGACCCAGTACATGAAAGGCTTTCTGAAAATTCTGCAGGAAGTTGTTGTGGAATAATCTCGGTTATTTCTTTCCTACAGCGCAAAACGGGCCCTCCGGCGAAAATCGCCGGAGGGCCTTTTTCTGTTTATAACGGGATGTAGCTGTGGATGCTGTGCCCCAGCAGGGACATGATCCGCAATTCGTCCATGGCATCATACAGGGCGTTGTGGGTTTCACAGTAGCATTGGTCGCAGGAAAGCATCCGCAGCATGGATTCCACTCCGTAGCCCCGCTTCAGGCGGCCGGTGGAAAAGCAGGGGGCATGGCGGGGAATTTGAGGATTGTGCTGCCGGTAGGCCGCCATGCGCATAATGTCGAACCACTGCAGATGTCCCAGTTCCGGCAGGTGATTTCGGTCAAACCCGGCGTTGTAGGCAAACATCCGCTGGACATCGTAGCCGCTGAGGAAGTCTTTCAGTTCCTCCAGGGCTTCCTGCCGGCTGCAGATGCTGGGCTTTAAGCGGCTGTCGGGAAACAAGACGCTGCTGAACATTCCTCCCGCCTGGTATTCCGGAGTAAGGACATGGTATCGGGCGTCCACCATCTGAAAGTTTCCGCTGTCGGCAACAATGGTGCCAATGGACATCACCCGGTTATCCCAGGTGGTTTCTGTGTCAATAACTGCAAAATACTCCATTTCTCTCTCCTTTTTCCGGAGTCAAACCCTTCTGGCTCGGTTCCGCCGCAGGTAAAACAGTACCCCTGCTCCATCTGCCAGGAACCATCCAATGGGAATGGAGCACCAGATGGCAACCACGCCAAGAGGCGTCGTGGGGGCCAGGGCGTAAGACAGCACCACCCGGGTTCCCAGGGAAATGATGGTCAGAATCAGGGAAATATGGGGTTTTCCCACGCCCCGGAAATAGCCATACCAAAGGAACAACACGCCAATGCCAACATACATGGCGCCTTCAATCCGCAAATACCGGATGCCCTCTGCCACAATGGCAGTCTCTTCCGGGTCAATAAACAGCAGCATCAGATTCCGGGCAAACAGCCAGATCAGCACCGAAATCACGGCGCAGAACAGCGCCGACACCAGGAAGGAAATCCGGGTGCCCTGACGGATGCGCTCTTCCTGCTTTGCCCCATAGTTCTGGGAGACGAACATGGAATAGGCATTGCCGAACTCCTGGGCGGGCATGTAGGCGATGGTATCAATTTTCACCGCAGCGGCAAAGGATGCCATGATGGTGGGGCCGAAACTGTTGACCAGGCCCTGAATCATCAGAATGCCGAAGTTCATCACCGACTGCTGGATGCCGGTGGCTACGTCGTTGAAGATAATTTCTTTCAGTCTGGGCATGTTCCACTTTCTGCTTTCCTTGTCCAGCCGCAGCTGAGGAAGTTTACTTACCGCATCACCCGCAATGCCCACGCCTGAAACAGCTTGGGCAATCACCGTAGCCCAGGCCGCACCGGCTACGCCCATATGCAGTCCTGCCACAAACCAAATGTCCAGAACCACATTGATGAGGGAAGAAATGGCCAGGAAAATCAGCGGCACCACCGAGTTGCCCATGGCCCGGAGCAGGAAAGAAAAGAAGTTATACAAAAAGACAAACAAAATTCCCACAAACACTGCTGCCACATACTCCCGGGTCATATCCATCAATTCCGCCGGGGTTTGCAGCAGCCTCAGAATCGGCTCCATCCCCGGGTAGAGAATCAGGTACAGCCCAACCGTGACCGCCAGAATAAACCAGAAGGACAGCCAGATATCCCCTTTCAGCTTTTCTTCGTCTCTGGCGCCGTAATCCGTGGAGAAGAATGCGCCGCTGCCCATGCAAAGACCGATGATGATGGAGGTCAGAAATACCATCAGGGTATAGGCAGACCCCACCGCCGCCAGGGCATTGGCGCCGATGCATTTGCCCACCACCAGGGTGTCCACCAGATTGTAGATCTGCTGCAGCAGGTTTCCTGCGATCATAGGCAGAGAAAACCGAAGCAGCTTCTGAAAAATCGGCCCCTGGGTCAGATTCTCTTCTTTCAACTTGATACCTCCGGTTGTTTTCTTTCTATGTTATACCGGAAAACAGGGAAATTGCAAGAGGCAAATTGGAAGTTTTCTTCCAGCTTCCCCGGTGCCCTGTGCCGTACTTTTCCCCCGGGATTTCTGCACAAAAAAGTAAGGTATAGAAAATGCTATGAATTTTAT
>USHP01000259.1 GCA_900554625.1 uncultured Eubacteriales bacterium
GGGCAGGAGGGGGCCATGAACTCTAACGGTCGCTTTTAGCTCAGGGCATCCCTCCTATTACAATAAATTTGGACAGGAAAGCCGGGCAGCCAGTCCGGCTTTCTCTCCATCTCGTGCCTAAGCTACAATAAGAGGAGCAACTGGCTGACCAATCCCTCCTTGGGCTTTTATGTCCGTCTGAAAGACTGTCAGCCATCCTCTTGTTGCAGCGTTCGATTTGAGCAGGTTGAGCCACCGGATGCCGGAGAGTTCGTGTCACCCAATAGATTGAATCGGCAGCGAGAAAAGATGGATTTCCGGTTGCAGATTCTTGGTATTGGAGGAATGTGAATGAACTGCGTTGGCATCGATGTTTCCAAGGGCAAGAGCACGATTGCAGTCATGCGGCCCTTTGGAGAGGTAGTGGTTTCACCCTTTGAAGTGTGCCACACCGTCAGTGAACTGAGCGAGTTGGCAAGGCTGCTCAAAAGCCTGGACGGTGAGACCCGTGTGGTGATGGAATCCACGGGCAATTACCATGCGCCGGTGGCCTGGCTGCTCCACGGCGCGGGGTTTTATGTCTCCGTAGTCAATGCAATGCTGGTGCATGACTACGGGAACAACAGTTTAAGACGAGCCAAGACAGACAAGAAGGACGCTGTGAAGCTGGCCAACTACGGGCTTGACCACTGGCTTACGCTGCCTAGGTATGTCCCGGAGGAAGATACCCGGCTACTTTTGAAAACCTGCTACCGGCAGTACCAGCAATATTCCAAGGTGCAGACCATGTTGAAAAACAACCTGATTTCCTTGCTGGATGCCGTATTCCCGGAGGTCAATCGACTGTTCAATAGCTCCCCCCGTGCCGATGGAAGTGAGAAATGGGTGGATTTCGTCTCGACCTTCTGGCATTGCCAGTGCGTTTCAACATTGCCCCTAAAATCTTTTTCTGCCAGATACCTGAAATGGTGCAGAAAACATGGGTACTATTTCAGTCAGGAGAAGGCGTTTGAAATTCATTCCAAAGCGCAAAGCTGCATTGGCGTTATGCCCCGAAATGAGACAACCAAGCTCTTGGTACAACAGGCAATTGCGCAGCTTAAGGCAACCTCTGCTGCACTCGCCGCACTCAAACAGGAGATGCAGTCTTTGGCCGCTTCCTTACCCGAATATCCCGTGGTCATGGAAATGTTTGGCGTTGGTTCTACGCTCGGTCCGCAGCTCATGGCTGAAATTGGCGATGTGCGCCGCTTCCACTCCAAAAAGGCTTTGGTTGCCTTTGCCGGCATTGACGCACCTCCTTGCCAGTCTGGCCAAATGGACATACACAGCCGCAGCATCTCCAAACGGGGTTCCGCCGCTCTGCGCAGAACTTTGTTCCTTGTGATGGGCATTTATCTGCAAAGCGCCCCTTTGGACGAACCTGTGTACCAATTCATGGACAAAAAGCGTTCCGAAGGAAAGCCTTACAAGGTCTACATGATGGCTTCTGCCAACAAGTTCCTGCGTATCTACTACGCCTCGGTAACTGCTTATCTAAACACACTGGCGCGGATCTGATCTCATACTGAACACCTCTCTGGCCCACCGCCGTTTCAATTTTGGAGCGCTCAGCGGTCTGGCTTCGTGTGGCCTTTTTTCTGAATTGAAATCTTGAAATTCCTACTTGACTTTCATTAGCAGGTCTTTCCATAGTCAACGATAAGGACTGCCCGTTCCTCCATATCCGGGGAGAGCAGCACATCCAGCAGATATTCCACATGGGATTGCTTCTGCAAGGCTTCCACAAAAAGCGGGTGCCATGCTTCTTCCGGCATCTTAGGGGCATAGTCCCGTTTCCAGCGGCGCAGAAGATGGTAATAATCGGACAGCACCCGGAAGCAGTAACGCTCCATGCGGCAAAACCGCTGTTCCGGGGTTTCCTGCCGGGGTTTGGGTTTTCTCCTGCCGGGTGGTTCCCTGTCCTCATAGGGGATGGAGAACTCCTGCGCCAGCATGAGGGCGGCTTCCTTCGGACTGACAGCTTCCAGACGGGAAACAAAGTCAATCACATCCCCGTCTGCCTGACAGCCGAAACAGTGAAAGCGCCGGTCAACCTTCATGCTGGGGTTTTTATCAGCATGGAAGGGGCAGACACACATCCCGTTTCGTCCCACCCGGATTCCAAAATGCTCCGCAGCCTGCCGGGTGGTAACAGACTGCTTGACAGCTTTAAATACATTCAAATAAATCCTCCTGAAAATAAGAAAAGCGCCTGTCATTCTCGAAAAAGAAAATAGCAAGCGCCTATTAAAGTTCCATATCCTGTTTTTTCTCTGTGCGGGGCTGCTTCCGTTTCTCGGCCTGTTCTTCCCGGATACGCTGCGTCCGGCCTTTGACTGCCTGCTGGATGGACGGTTTCTTTCCCGGCTCGGCGGTCTGGCGGTACTGTTCAGACGGAAGAACCTGATTGAGCCAGTGACGCACATCCCGGAGAATCTTCACATCCTCCTGTAATGCGGACAACCGTTCCTTATATCCGGCAACTTCTCCGGCAAGCTGTGTCTGTTCCTCATTCAGCTTTTTAATGCTGTACTTCTTCTCCTTCAAATGCACCTTGAAATAACGGATAGCGGCATTATAGGCGTCCAGCTCGTCCCGATGGGCGGCGGCAAACTGTTCCCGTGGCTTCTTAAACCGGATGGCAGCATACTCCACATGAACCGGCTTATGGGCTTCAAAGTTGGCGATATGGGAAAGCAGGGTGTTGATTTCTTTCATACGCTGTTCTTTCGGCTTCATCTCTGCCCGGATGGAAACGGCCTGCCCGCTGACGGTATCCAGATAAGCGTCCAAACTCTGCACAGTGGACAGCTCCTTTTCCCGCAGATAGCGGATAGCTTCCATAACCTTGTTGAAATCGGCAACGCTGCCTGTAAGCTGGCCTTTGCTTGTCCAGCCTGTACGTTCCTCCCGGCGCAAATCCAGATATTTCCCCAGCAGCTCCGGCAGGGTGGGTTCCTTCGATTCCTGCAAGGCTTCCAGCAGGGCGGCTTTTTTCTCCTTCAGGTCTGCAATCCAGCCTTTCAGGTGGCGTACCATCTGCCGGATAGATTGCATAAGGGAATTGGCGGCTTTGATGTCCCGGTTCAAGTTGCCGATGTTGGTCTGTATCCCTCGTTTCTCCATCTGGCTGACCGCTGGCCCCATGTGGACGGTGGGGATTTTATCAAGCCCCTGCCGCTCATAGAAACGAAGG
>USHP01000260.1 GCA_900554625.1 uncultured Eubacteriales bacterium
GGCTGCAAGCTCTGCCATTCGCTGTTCAAGCTGTATCACATCCTTTCCGTAGTCCATAATCAAAACCGCTTTTTCCTCTGTCTCCCCGAACAGCAGCACATCCAGCAGATATTCCACATGGGCTTGCTTCTGCAAGGCTTCCACGAACCGGGGATGAAACGCTTCCTCCGGGGAGTGCGGGGCATAGTCGGTTTTCCATACCCGTAAGAGGTGTAGATAATCGGCAAGGACACGGAAGCAATGTGCCTTTGCTTCCCGGAACTGTTCTTCCGGGGATTTCTGCCGGGGCTTGGGCTTCCTTGCCCTGCCCGGTGGCTTCCAGTCCTCATAGGCAAGCCCGAAGTCACTCGCCAACTGTGCGGCGGCTTCCTTTTTCCCCAGCCCGTACAGGGCAGCTACAAAATCAATCACATCCCCATCTGCACCACATCCGAAGCAGTGGAAACGCTTGTCCAGCTTCATGCTGGGGGTCTTATCGTTGTGGAACGGGCAGCAAGCCATCCCGTTTCTGTTTACCCGGATTCCGTAATGCTCCGCAGCCTGTCTTGTCGTAACGGACTGCTTCACAGCTTCAAATACATTCAAATCAATTCCTCCTTGTAAAAAAGAAAAGGCACTTATCATTCTCAATCTGAAAATGGCAAGTGCCTGTTAAAGTTCCATATCCTGTTGTTTGTGTTTCGTCTGCGCCGGGGCGTTTTTCTGTGCTTTCTTCTCGTCAGCCTTATCCTGCAAGACTTCTTTGAGGGGCTGCTTCTTGGGCGGCTCTTTGCTTTCCTCTGTGCCGGGTGTGGCTTTCCGTACCCAGTAGCGGATGTCCCGCAGCTTCTTCAAATCTTCCTGCACCTCGGTCAACGGTACTTTCAAGTCTGCGATTTCGCCCACAAGCTTCGCCTGTTCCTGCAAAAGCTCCTTTTTCGTGCTGTCCTTATCATCCGGGTGCTTGGCAAGGTAGGCACTGGCTTTCTCAAACCGGGCAACCTCCGGGTGTTCCAGCTTGAATTTTTCCTTAGTTTTCTTGAAAAATATCTTCTGGTATTTCTCATAAACGGGCTTACATTCCTTACAGTCCGTCCGGGCGGCAAGGATAGCGTCAATCACGTTGCTGCGGGTTTCCTTTGGCTTCATCTGCTTTCGGTAGTCGGCGGCAGATTTCCCGGACGTTTCTATAAAGTTTTCCAAATCCTCCACGGTGGAAAGTCCCTTTCTCTGAAGATAGGACAGGGCTTCGCTGACTGCCTTTAAGTCTTTGGAAGTTCCACGGTTTTGTCCCGCCCGTGTCCAGTCGCTCCGTTCTGCCTTTCGTACCTCCATGTACTTCATCAACAGATTGGGAAGAAATACCGCTTCCTCCGCAGCTTTTTCCGCAAGCAGTTCTTTTCGTTTTTCACTAAGCTCGATAATCCAGCCTTTGAGATTTTTAATAAGCTGCCGGATAGACTTCATCAGGCTGTTGGCGGCTTTGATTTCCCGGTTCAGATTTCCGATGTTGGTCTGAATCCCTCGCTTTTCCATCTGCCGGACAGCAGCACCCTCATGGACGGTAGGGATAATATCAAGCCCCTGTCTTTCATAAGAACGGAGATCCACCCGCTCCGGGCGGTTGTTGGCTTCCAGATAGCGGTTCTGGATGATCTCCCATTCATGCCGCCAGATTTCACAATACTTGCGGTCGTTCCAGTCAACCGTATCTTCCTTGTGACTTTTCCATCTGCCGGACGGAAGTTTTATCCGTTCCCCGTTCTCGTCAAGGTCATAAACCTTGCGGCTCTTGGGAAGCCATTTCCCATGTTCATCCATTGCCCGCATAGTCAGCATGACATGAGCGTGAGGGTTTCCGTCCCCTTTGTCATGGATGGCAAAATCCACGCACATTCCTTTGGAAACAAACTGCTGGCGGCAGAAATCCCGTACAAGGGCGGCGTACTGGTCGGGCGGTATCTCTCTGGGAATGGAAAGCACCCACCTCCTTGCAAGCTGGGAGTTCCATTGCTTCTCAATAGCTTCGGCAGAGTTCCAGAGGGTGTTGCGGTCTGTGTACTCCGGGGGAGCGTTTGCCGGGAGCAGGATTTCATTGTGGACGATACCACGCTTTTCCGGGTAGTGTTTTACTTCCTGGTCATATTCACAGAACAGCTTTTCGCCGCTCTGGTAAGCAGCGGCGGCAACCGCAGACTGGCGGTGGCTGCGCTGCACAATAGAGATTTCGTTGTGTGGACAGGGCATTTTGTGTTCCTCCTTTCCGTTTTTGGACATAGAAAAAGCAGGATACCTTTTCAGATTTCCTGCTTGTTGTGCCGCTGGGGGCGGCGGGTATTTAGTAATACATTTACATAGTTTTGTGCAAGTACCAAAGTCGCACAATAAATACAATTTGTCCAATAGCATAAGCCCCAATAATAGTGAAACATGGGACTACTGTCATATATCCGGTGAAAATCAAAGCAAAAATAGAAACAGCAATCGTAACATTCATTACCTTGAAGCCACTTGCCATAGCAGCATTACTAAGCGAAATATTTCTCTCGTCATTTTCCTCTATTTCCATTTCTTTGGTTTTCTTAACGAACAAGTCGCACACACCAGATACAATCAGCAAAATTCCAATGAGAGATGTACCTACTACTATTAAGTCGGGACGTGGCACAGGTATTATTTCATGTACTCCCAAACCGTATGTTAGCAATCCTCCCAGTAGAATAATCATTCCTGTAACTGTCATTAAAATCAACAACCTTTTTTTCATAATCAATCCTCCTCGTAAATAAAAATTTCTTCAATACTCATGTTGAAATATCTGGCAATCTTAAATGCCAACTGAATAGATGGGTTATAGCGTCCGTTTTCCAAAGAGCCGATGGTCTGGCGTGATACTTCCAATGCATTTGCTAAATCTTCTTGCTTTATGCCTCGTTGCTTTCGTAATTCTTCCAGGCGATTTTTCATGTCATCCTCCTCTCTTATGGAAAGTTAACTTTCCATGCTTCCATTATATCACATAGTTCTTTTATGTCAAGTTAGCTTTCCATTTGCATTATATTTTATGAAACTTATCGGCTGGGAACAGCTTGCAACGCAAGGTGTCCCCAGATGGCAAGTCCACAAAAGGGTAGCTGGCGGCAGCCAGCGCAGGGGAAGCGTAGCGTCCCCTGTATGATTTGGAGCAGACCATGACTGCGGAAAATCACAGCCCT
>USHP01000261.1 GCA_900554625.1 uncultured Eubacteriales bacterium
GGGTACGCAGCTCGTGGGACAGCTGGGAGATAAACTCCGCCTGCATCTTTTCATTCTGGGCAATCTTGCTGGACATTTCGTTGATGATCTCCGCCAGATCGCCAATCTCGTCATCGAAAGGCGTTTTAATCAGGACGCCATAGCTGCCATTGGCGATACGTTTGGCTTTTTCCGTGATTTCCGCCACCGGATTCATGATAGAATGCAGATAGTAATTACTGCTGACTATCACAACTGCCAGCAACACCATCAGAACCACTCCACTGGTCAAAACCACCAGAAGAATCTGTCCGTCAATGATACGGGTGGATGTGACAAATCGCAGAACGCCGGCAACCTCACCGTTGGCATAGATCATTGGGCCGGAAACCGCCATAATCCGCTCGTCGGTATGGGGATCACGACCCACATAGGTCTGAACCACCCGGGTGCTGATTGCCTTGGCAATCTCCGGTGTGCTGGGAGATTCCCCAGGCCACTGTCCGTAGGAAGAAGCCCGCAAGTATCCATCCCGGTCAATAAATTGCAGTTCGATTTTATCTTTGCCCTCATAGGTCTGGGCATAGGTGATACACGACTGCAAATATCCGTCATAGGATTGATCCAGGTTATCGGCAAAAAACTCCATGGTTGCACTGGCCCGGTTTTCCAGATCGCTCTGCATGCTGCTATAATAGTAGGTGGAAAAAGCGGCCGTGATTGCCAATACGCACACCAATCCCAGCGCCAGCACAACACTGGCTGTATTCAGCAGCCAGCGCTTTTGCAGTCCACCCATATTAAGAATGGGTTTGAATTTTCCCCCCATTATGCGCCCCACTTATAGCCCAGCCCCCAGACTGTGGTGATGTAGGTAGGATTGGCCGTATCGTCCTCAATTTTGATCCGCAAACGGCGAATATTCACATCCACAATCTTCAGTTCTCCTTCATAATCCCGCCCCCAAACTGCGGAGAGAATATCCTCTCTGGACAGCGCACGGCCGGGATTCTGCATGAACAGCTTCAAAATGGCATACTCCACCTGGGTCAGGCGAATCCGGTTTCCGTTCTTCTCCAGCGTATGATTCCGGGTATTCATCACAAAGGGTCCCTGGGTCAGGAGTTCGGAGCTGGCATTGCTGTCGCCGCCGATCCGTCTGTACAGCGCATCAATCCGCGCGGTCAGCTCCGCCGGGGAGAAGGGCTTCGTTACATAGTCATCCGCTCCGGTCATCAGGCCTGTTACCTTGTCCATCTCCTGAGTACGGGCCGTGAGCATGATAATGCCCATCTGCTTGTTGGTGGCACGAATCCGGCGGCAAACTTCAAAACCATCGATTCCCGGCACCATGATATCCAGAATGGCAACACCCACATCCGGATTCGCGGCGATGGCATCCAGCGCTTCCTGACCGTCGCCGGCTTCGATGACATCGTACCCTGCACGTTTGAGATTGATCACCACGAAGCTGCGAATATTCAATTCATCTTCCATAATCAGAACTTTTTTCATATTGCTCATACCCCTCAGTTCTCTCCCAATTGCCAATCCTGTCGGATTAAATGGAAGGATTGGATTAAATAATCTTCTGTTATTCCGTAATCAGCGGCGCCTACGTCCAGCTTTCCTGCGTACGCAACGCCTTCTGTCCGATATATGGGGAACCGGCCTTCTTCCGTTGCCATTTTATCCCGGTCAGAGCCGGTAAAAACGTACAGATGAAACAGCGGCGTAGCCTCCTGGTAAGCAGAGTCCCATAAATAGAAAGCGAACGCATCTTGTTCCTGCACCACGGAAACACGGCTGGCCCACAGACTATCCAACTGCAAATACCATCCGCCCATATAGTTGTGATAGGTAAACAGCTTATCCACTTCCCATCCATTCAGGTTCAGGGAAAACCAGCGAAGCAGGAACTGATCTTCACTCCATCCGTGATCCTGAACCGCTTTCATGGTGATCATAGATGGCAGTTCCAGGACGCCGTCATTATCCATGTCGCAGCCATAGACATAATAATTTCGCAGGGTCTTGATACTGGTACTTGCCTCGCTTTGCATAGAGATATTGGTAAAGTTACCCTCTTTCAGAGCCAGGACATCCGTAACAATGGTGTTTTCATCAGCAGAACTGGCCACATACACCGCTGGGGTGCCATCCTGAAGATCGCTTTGGGTAATGCGCCGGATTTGGGACGGGTCCTGAGAAAGCTGCGTTTCCACGCTGCGGACAATCTCTCCCTTCCGGGTACTGTACAAAACCGCCATGCCACTCTCGGTCTCTGCTTCTCCGGGGCGCAGAACCATCAATTCCTGTCTCCCGTTCTCGTCCAAATCACAGGTCAGGAATTTAGAATAGCTATTGAGAAGCAGCAATTCTGCATCGCCGTTGGCAAAACTGTACACCGCCACGCTGCGCAGCACCTGGTCGCTGACCTGCAAACCAATAACCAGTTCATCCCCCGGCCTTTCATCGAACTGCACATACTCAACCTGCTCAAAATTCAATCCGTTGCTGCCAATGGTTTCCATGGTACGGACGGTTCCGTCCGGCTCCTTTTTGAAAATCAGGATCTGCAGCGGCTTTTCGGAGGCACCCTTAGCAAACACAAGATACTCAACTTCACCATCGCCATCCAAATCTGCCGTCTGCATGGTCTGCTGGTTATCGCCGGAGCGAGGGGCAGAGTATGTAAGGCCATACATGGCAGAATCCACAGCAGTTTGAAGCTGCCCATATTCTTTGGAACGTTTGGGCAGGGCGTACATTTCTTCTACCGTGCGCATGGCGCATCCGGTAAAGAGTAATGCCGTCATCGCCAGAATCATCAGAAACAGCATTCTCTTTTTCACGGCATCCACTCCTTTCGCTCTTTTTCATTTGCGTCCTTGAGCGGCAGACCGGCAAAAGCCGATTCTGCCGCCTCCTGACGAATATAGCAGTTTTCGGTTATTATAGCACAAACATTTGGAAAAAGGAAGCTATTTTACAACCACATTTCCTTCTCCCAGGGTATTTGTCAGCTCCCGCAGCAAGCTGTCAGCAATGGCACAACGGCTGCCCCGGCGCTGCTTGCTGTCAGCAAAGTACACCACCACCCCATTGTTGCCAGGGAACATGTTGAGCATAGCCCGAACTTTTGGAAAAAGTGTTCCCGATTCACTGGGCAGGCGCAGGTAAAGGGTCCCTGACGGGGGCGGATTATCCCGG
>USHP01000262.1 GCA_900554625.1 uncultured Eubacteriales bacterium
GCATCCGGGTCAGTGGCCAGCATCAGGTCTGCGCCGGAGGACTTGGCCAGCTCCAGGCCCAGCCGCAGAGCTTCAAAAATCTCCGGATTGGGGTAGGGGCAGGTGGGGAAATTGCCGTCGGGGTACTGCTGTTCGGGAACAATGGTAATGTCGTCAATGCCGATGTCCCGCAGCACCCGGGTAACCGGCACCAGGCCGGAACCGTTCAGGGGAGAATAGACCAGCTTCAGTCCTGTGCTCTTGCACAGACCGGGCCGGACGGAGCGGGCTTTGATAGCGTCATACAGCGCTTCCTTGCAGTCATCGCCCACATAGGCAATCAGTCCCTGAGCCAACCCATCTTCAAAGGACATCAGCTTAGCACCGGTGAGGATGTCGGTCTTCTGAATCTCCGCATACACAATGGCTGCGGCATCGTCGGTCATCTGGCAGCCGTCGGGGCCGTAGGCCTTGTAGCCATTATACTTGGCAGGGTTGTGGGAAGCGGTAATCATAACACCGGCGTTGGCACCATAGTACCGGGTGGCAAAGCTCAAAGCCGGTACCGGCATCAGTGCGTCATAGATCCGCACCCGGATGCCGTTGGCAGCCAGCACACAGGCTGCGGTTTTGGCAAACACATCGGAATTGATCCGGCTGTCGTAGGAAATGGCCACCAGCTGATTGCCGCCCTGGGTCTTGACCCAGTTGGCCAGGCCCTGGGTTGCCTGACGGACAACGTAAATATTCATCCGGTTGGAGCCCGCACCCAGCACGCCCCGCAGTCCGGCAGTGCCGAACTTCAGCGCTACGGCAAAGCGCTCTTTGATCTGTTCGTCCTGGCCTTCAATCTCCTGCAGTTCCTGCTTCAGCGCCGGATCTTCCAGGTCGGCCTCCAGCCAGCGGCGGTAATCGTCCATGTACATGTGAATCACCCTATCCTTTATATGTATTTTCGTGTATTTATATAGGAAACAAGTATACTATACGGCATTTATATTGGCTTGTCAACAATCTGTTGACAGGGACATATTCAGCAGAAAGCACAGCTCCTCCCGTTGTCATTTGTGCAAAACATATGTTTTTCCAGTGCCATTGCCATTTCTTTCTTTTTCAGCTAGGATATAAAAAACAGCCCGCAAAGGAGGAACCATCTATGATTATCAAGCAGGACTGTCTGTACCCGCTCAAGGGTGTCAACCGTCCCCTGCATATCCATCTGCCGGACAACTACTGGCAATCGGAGGAATCTTACCCCGTGATGTACATTTTCGACGGGCACAATCTGTTCCGGGACGAAGATGCCACCTATGGAAAATCCTGGGGCATGGAAACCTTCCTCAGCCAGTGGTCAAAAGACATGATCGTGGTGGGTATGGAATGCGGCCATGTGGGTGACGAGCGGCTCAGGGAATACCTGCCCTACCACGCCGATGCCGGCACTTTCTTTTCCCGATTCCAGCCCTTGGGAGAAGAAACCATGCAGTGGATTGTAAACCAGGTAAAGCCCCAGATCGATGATCAGTACCGCACCATTCCCTTCCGGGAGTGCACCGGCATTGCCGGTTCCAGCATGGGCGGCCTGATGGCGCTGTATGGCGTTACCCGGTACAACCGCTGGTTTTCCAAGGCCGGGTGCCTGTCCAGTGCCGTGGGGTTCTGCATGGGGCCCATTATGGCGGACATTTCCCGGTCGGAACTCAGCCCCGACACCCGGGTTTACCTCTCCTGGGGCAGCCGGGAAGCTGCCGGCGTCCGGGACCCCATGGCAGAGGACCGCAGCAGCCATACCTACTTCTGCAACCGGGAAATTGCTGATGGCTTGTCCACCTGGGGCGCCGCCGCGAAGCTTCGCTGTCAGGTAGGCGGCGGGCATTGTGAAGCCGACTGGGAAAAGCTGGTACCGGAATGCCTGAATTTTCTCTGGATGGAGTAACCTGTTATTCCTGGGGGATCAGAGGATCAAATGCTTTTTTCAGCACCCGGGACAGGAAATAGGCCGTACCCCCGAAATACAAAAACATCCACAGCCCTCCCAATTGGAAAAAGGCATAGGGACTGATCAGCGCCAGCAGGATGGGAAACCCATTCACCACTGCGGCAAGCATGGCCCGGGGAAGATTGGCAAGACCGAGCAAAAATGCGTTTTTCATCATAGCCATGGTAGTGTTCTGGAACTGACTGACCAGCGGAAACGCAATAGCCGAGGTCAGTGCGATCAGCAACAGGATCAGCAGTGCCAAGCCGGAAAGCACCACCCCAGCCCCTCCGCCCATCCGGGAGAAGATCAGCACATTCATGCAGCTGGCTCCCCCAAACAGCGCCAGCACCAGAAAAATCACGGTGCTCTGCCAGAAATTCCTGCGAAAAGACCGGAAATAGGTAGAAAGAATCCCGCCTTCCCGTTCTGTATCCATGGCAAATACCACACTGTACAGGGCAGTGCTGGCAGCTCCGATGGTCACAAGGGGCAGGCAGGTGACCAAAAACAGCAGGTTCAAAACAGCAATATCATACAGTCTGCTGAGAAACTGCATAATCTTGGAATCCGGTGAAAACAGAAATTGCATAAATTGGCCTCCTGAGTGCATATATTCATGGACAGTATACCGGATTTCGGCAGAAAATGCAATCCTTCTTTTCCCTATTTTCCAGCTGCCCGGGGAATTGTTTGTGAAAAGCAACCAGGATCAATGGGAATTATAACAGGATAACAGGCGAAATGCCAAAAAAATCACCCAGATTGTATTTTTATGCATCGAGGTGTTGACAAATCCTGGATACAGCGGTATAATCCTGTATCATTACTCACTAAACATGAATATTATTCATCTGGAGGTCGTGTTTTATGGCAAGCAAGGAAAACATCAAAAAGATTGTTCTGGCCTACTCCGGCGGACTGGATACATCCATCATCATCCCCTGGCTGAAGGAGAACTACAACAATCCCGAAATCATCGCCGTGGCCGGCAATGTCGGTCAGGCCGACGAACTGGAAGGTCTGGAAGCCAAGGCCATCGCCACCGGCGCCAGCAAGCTGATCGTTGCCGACCTGGTAGACGAAATGGTGGACGAGATCATCATTCCTTCCGTGAAGATGGGCGCCAAGTATGAGACTTACCTGCTGGGCACCGCCTTTGCCCGGCCCGTCATCGGCAAGAAGCTGGCAGAAATCGCCCTGGCAGAAGGTGCCGACGCCATTGCCCAC
>USHP01000263.1 GCA_900554625.1 uncultured Eubacteriales bacterium
GCCCTGAACGAACTTTCCGACTCCATCCGCCAGCACGGAATTCTGCAGCCATTGTCTGTCCGCCGCAGCGGCAACAGCTATGAGCTGATTTCCGGAGAGCGGCGGCTGCGGGCAGCGGAACTGGCAGGGGTGACAGACATTCCCTGCATCATCATGAATATGGACGACAAAGAATCAGGCATGGCGGCCCTGGTGGAGAATTTGCAGCGGCAGGATCTGGATTTTATCGAGGAAGCCCAGGGCATCGCCCGGCTGCTGCAAAGCTGGGACATGAGCCAGGAACAGGCCGCCCGGCTGCTGGGGAAAAGCCAGAGCGCCATTGCCAACAAGCTGCGCCTGCTCAAACACAGCGATGCGGTTCTGGATGCCATTCGGGCCGCCGGACTGACGGAGCGCCACGCCCGGGCGCTGCTGCGGCTGGCCGGTGAAGAGGACAAGCTGGCCGCCCTGGCAGAGATTGCCCGTCAGGGAATGAGCGTTGCCCGGACAGAAAAGTACATTGATTCTTTGCTGGCCACCCGGCAAAATCGGGCTCAGCGGGCCAACGTAGGGGCTTTTCTCAACAGCCTGACCCAGAGCCTGCAGAAGATTCAGCTGTGCGGCATTCCGGCGGTTTCCGAGCGCCGGGAAACCGACAGCCAGATCGTGCTGACCATCACCATTCCCAAATAGAAAGATAAGGAAATTTGTGAAAAAATTGTGAAATTCTCCTTTACTTTTTCCAACATATGATGTATAGTAATCGGCGAACAGAGTAGGGAACCTCGCGTGAAGTGCTGTCAAGATGGGGAGTTGTGTGGCAGACGAAGGACCGATGTCCGCGATGGGGTATCCGCACCCGCTGCGCCATAAATGGACTTACCTCCTTTATGTAGCAACGATACTCGGTCGGGCGAATGGTTCGGCTAGGGATGGCGTCTGTCCATCCGATATGTTGCGGCCTTTCCCCCACGGGTAGTCCAGAAACTGTGAAATCTCCCCAGCGGCAGTCTTGCCGCCGGGGTTTTTTGCATTTTCCGGCCTCCTGGGGCACAGCTGCTGTCCGTCGCCTACAGAAAAAAGGAGGATCTTTTTATGCCAACCAAACTCAAAGACACAACCCTGTACAAAACCCCATTCTCTTTAGGCTACTGGCGCTGCGCCGTGGCAGAGCTGAAGGACACCCGGATGCTGGTATTCGCCGCACTGATTATTGCCCTGCGTGTGGCCCTGAAACTGGTGTACATCCCCCTGGCACCCAACCTGCGCATTAACGTAGCTTTCGTTGCCAACGCCTTGGGCGCCATGGTTTATGGCCCGATAGTGGCCCTGATTTCCGCAGCCGTGTCCGATGTGCTGGGCGTCATGCTCGCCGGCGATGTGTACTTCTTCCCCTTCATTCTGACGGAGCTGGCAGGTTCGCTGATTTTTGCCCTGTTCCTGTACCGGGCCAAGGTCACACCCACCCGGGTCATTCTGAGCCGGTTCTGCATCTGCCTGTTTGTAAACATCCTGCTCCAGACCCCCATTATGATGCTGTACTATCAGGTGATGATGGGAGGAAAGAGCTATGTGCTCACCGTGCCCCAGATTCTCAAGAATCTGTTCATGTTCCCCATTGAGTCCGTACTGCTGACCATTTTCCTGGCCTTCATGCAGCCCATCACCTACCGGATGAAGCTGACCTACAACAGCGAAGCCAGCCTGCACTTTACCAAAAAGCAGGTTGCCCTGCTGGTTCTGTTGTTCATCTTCGGCAGCGGCTGCGTTGTAGGCTACCTGTCTTACCATTACGAAAACACCTCCATCACCACCGGCTACACCACCGAAGAGCGGGTGGAGCAGAACCAGCGGATGTATGACATCATTACCGAGGAAGTCCCCGAAACAGCCCAGGAGCCTGCGGTGGCCATCATCGACGCTGCCTACAAGCCCTTCCTCAGCGGACAGGTAAGCTACTATGTTTCCTTCTATGGCGTTGACCCGGAAGTGGCAGCGTCGGAGGAGATGGACGGCCTGTGGGAACTCAAGAAAACCCCCGCTTCCCAGCACGAGGCACTGACCAAGCTGGGCAGTGCGGAAGTGGTCATGGACGAGCGCAGCGGCGAGATGCTGCACTTTGAGTATACACCAGCAGAATAACCGTTCCGGGGCACGCTTTTGCGTGCCCCGTTTTCGGAGTATACAGAACAAAGTTTATCGATATCAATGTACTTTTTTGCAAAAACCTACAAATTTATCAAAAATGATTTGCAATTTGCATAAGTCCATGATATACTATTTTGGCATTGCAGGAAATGATTCAAAAATGCAATATTAAAATTGAAAATGCAACATTCAAAAGAATGGAAAGGGGTATGAGAATGTCTCATAAGTACGTTTATCTGTTTACCGAAGGTAACGGTAAAATGCGGGAGCTCCTGGGTGGTAAAGGCGCCAATCTGGCGGAAATGACCAGAATCGGTCTGCCTGTTCCCCAGGGCTTTACTATTTCTACGGAGGCCTGCACCAAGTACTACGAGGACGGCCGCAAGATCAACGACGAGATCAAGGCTGAAATCATGCAGTACGTGGAGAAGATGGAGGAAATCACCGGCAAGAAGTTCGGCGACCTGGAGAATCCTCTGCTGGTTTCCGTCCGTTCCGGCGCCCGGGCCTCTATGCCCGGCATGATGGATACCATCCTGAACCTGGGCCTGAACGAGCAGGTCGTGGAAGTCATGGCTGCCAAGTCCGGCAACCCCCGCTGGGCCTGGGACTGCTACCGTCGGTTCATCCAGATGTACTCCGACGTGGTTATGGAAGTTGGCAAGAAGTACTTCGAGGTGCTGATTGACCAGATGAAGGAACGCAAGGGCGTGACCCAGGACGTGGAGCTGACTGCCGAAGATCTGAAGGAACTGGCCGGCCAGTTCAAGGCTGAGTACAAGGCCAAGCTGGGCGTGGACTTCCCCACCGATCCCAAGGAGCAGCTGATGGGCGCCATCCAGGCTGTGTTCCGTTCTTGGGATAACCCCCGTGCTAACGTTTACCGCCGTGAAAACGACATCCCCTACTCCTGGGGTACTGCCGTCAACGTCCAGTCCATGGCCTTCGGCAACATGGGCGACGACTGCGGCACTGGTGTTGCCTTTACCCGTAATCCCGCCACCGGCGAGAAGAAACTGTTCGGCGAATTCCTGACCAACGCACAGGGCG
>USHP01000264.1 GCA_900554625.1 uncultured Eubacteriales bacterium
CCGCCGCACCGGCGATACCCATCACCGGCATTCCAAACCAGCCGTGAATCAGAATGGGGTCCAGGATGATGTTAATGATAGCGCCGACACTCTGGCTGATCATGGTATGTACCGTCCGGCCGGTAGCCTGCAGCAGCCGCTCTCCCAGCACCTCAATGAAGATGCCCAGGGTGAACACACTGCAAATTCTGGAATAGGCAATGCCGCCCTCCACCGTTTCCGTGACTGTGGACTGCATCTCATAATAAGGCCGCACGCCGAAGAAGCCAAACAGCATAAACAGCGCCGTTGCCGCCAGCATCAGAACCAGGCCATTTCCCGCAGTGCGGTTGGCGGCTTCCTGATTTTTCTCTCCCAGACTTTTGCTCAGCAGGGAGTTGACGCCTACGCCAATACCCACAGCAAAGCCGATTTGTAAATTCTGTACCGGGAAAGCCAATGACAGTGCCGTGACCGCACTTTCCGATACCTGAGACACATACACACTGTCCACGACGTTGTAAAGTGCCTGCACCAACATGGAAATAATCATGGGCAGTGCCATATTCACCATGAGTTTTCCCACTGGCATAACGCCCATTTTGTTTTCCTGCAGCGAGTGGTTCTCCATACGTTCCTCCTAATTTCTCCATATTCTGCTATATTATAGGAGAATATTTTTTGAATTTCAAGCCTACTTCATTATGATTCGGCAAGAAAGCATAAAAACGCCGCCGCAGCTGTTGCTGCGGCGGCGGGGGATGTAACGGTCCTTACAGGTACTGCTTCACAGCCTCGGAGGCGTTGGCAGGATCTTCGGAGATGGTCATAGTGATTTCCATGGCGTTGTCGGCGGCGAACTTTGCACACCAGGCAACGAACTCCTCACCAGCGGCCTTGTCGGTGCCGATGGTCTTGTACAGGTTGTCAATAAATACGTGGGTAATATCGAAATTACCGGCATGCAGACCGCTGAGGAAGCCCTTGAGCATCTCAGGGGAGCTGATGGCGTATTCCTTGGAATCTACCAGACGAACTTTATAGGTAACGTCGTAGGTCAGCTTTTTGCCGTACTCAATGCAGACAACATCGCCGTGAGCTTCTGCCACAGCACTCTGGATGGCGTCGAGCAGCTTCTTGGTCTTGCCGGAGCCCTTCAGGCCCATAATAACATGAATCATCGGAAAGTCCTCCTTTGCTTGCCAGAATATTGGCTTATGGACATTCTACCAGCAAACGTATGAATTTGCAACTACTAATTTGTGAAATTCACAAGAGAATTTTCCCATTCCGCCACACGCCCCCGGAATTTTCTCCAAAGCCACAAAAAAGGGAGCGTTTGCTCCCTTTTTTGAATCGGAATGAATTTACTTGTTTTCGTAACCAGGCTTGCCCAGCAGCTGGAACATGTTGCGCTTGTACAGCTCCACACCAGGCTGGTTGAAGGGGTTCACGCCCAGGATGTAGGCGGACACGCCGCAGCACAGCTCCAGGAAGTAGAACAGTTCGCCCACCTTCCGGTCGTTCAGTTCACCGGCATCCATGGTAATAACAGGCACACCGCCGTCCACATGGGCTGCCACAGTACCCAAGTAAGCCTTTTCGTCCACGAAGTCCAGGGTCTTGCCTTCCAGATAATTCAGGCCGTCCAAGTTCTTCCAGTCGGAACCGATGGTGTACTTCTGCTTGGGTGCGTCAAAGCGTACCATGGTCTCAAAGATGTTGCGCTGACCCTGCTGGATCATCTGACCCAGAGAGTGCAGGTCGGCGGTAAACTCGGCAGTTACCGGGAAGATGCCCTTGCCATCCTTGCCTTCGGACTCGCCGAACAGCTGCTGCCACCAGCCGCCGAACATCTTGAAGCCCGGCTCGAAGGATTCAAAGATCTCCATGACCTTGCCGTTGCGGTACAGCAGGTTACGCACAGCGGCGTACTGCCAGACAGGGTTTTCGAAGGAACGCAGGTCGTAAGCTTCCTTGGCGTCCATGGCACCGTTCATCATTTCCATGATGTCGATACCGGCAACTGCCAGAGGCAACAGACCAACAGCAGTCAGCACAGAGAACCGTCCGCCCACGTTGGGAGGAATGATGAAGCTCTCCCAGCCTTCTTCCGTAGCCATCTGACGCAGAGCACCCTTGCAGGGGTCGGTGATGGCGTAGATCCGGCTCTTGGCGCCGTCGGTGCCGTACTTACGCTCCAGCATCCAGCGCAGAGCCCGGGTTGCGATGGCAGGCTCGGTAGTGGTGCCGGACTTGGAGATGATGGCGATGGAGAAGTCCTTGTCCTCCAGCAGACGGCACAGCTCATTCCAGTGCCGGGTGCTCAGGCCGTTGCCGGCAAAGAAAATCTGGGGATTGCCCTTGCCCTTGCCGATATTGTGGTTGGGGCCCTGGAGCAGCTCAATGGCAGCCCGGGGGCCAAGGTAAGAACCACCGATGCCGATGACCACAAACACATCGGACTCCTGGCGAATCTTCTCTGCGGACATCTGAATCCGGCGAATTTCCTGGGTAGCTTCCCGGGTGGGCAGATTCAGCCAGCCGAGGAAATCATTGCCTGCACCGGTACCGTCAGTCAACGTCTCGTGGGCAGCGGCAACTTCTTTTTCCATTGCCAGCAGATCCGGCAGTGCCAGCTGACCCCAGACATTGGAGATATCAACTTTAATCATTGTTAGGGAACACGTCCTTTCCTTTATGTAGGGATATCTTATATATGTTACCGCAAAATTGCTTCAAACGCAAGCCCCTTGGCAAAAGTTGTGAAACTTTCCACAGGTCCTTCCCATAATTTTCTTTTCTTCGCTATTTTTCCATTTCCCTCTGGCTTTTTCGTGGGGATTATGTATAATAGAACCATCCATTCATCAGGAGGGTTCACCATGAAATACGGATTTGGCATCGACCTGGGCGGCACTACCGTCAAGATCGCTTATTTTGATGAAACCGGAAAAATGCTGGACAAGTGGGAAATCCCCACCGTCACCGATAACGGCGGCGTCCAGATCTTACCGGATATCGCGGACTCCATCCGCCAATATATGGCAGGCTACGGCATTGCGGATTCTTCCATTCTGGGTCTGGGCATCGGCGTTCCCGGCCCGGTGAACGCCAAGGGCGTGGTCAACAAATGCGTCAACCTGGGCTGGGGCGTGTTCAACATT
>USHP01000265.1 GCA_900554625.1 uncultured Eubacteriales bacterium
GAAGCGAAGGCTCCGTTTGACCTCGGCAGGCAGCACCTCACCGCTGTCCGTTACCTGGGTCAGGGTGTCCTCCGGATGGGCCTGTTCATAGGCAAGCTGCTTTTGAACCAGCTTCGGCTCGTTGACCAGAACCATTACCACTGCCAAGGATACCAGCATAATCACCCCCACAATGGCAAACAGGGGCAAATAAGAGGTATACGCATCCGGCGTAGTTTTATACAAAAAAGTGGTAATAATCAAATAAAGGATGCCGCCCAGAGCGCCCATCAGGTTGATGATGGCGTTGGCCTTGGAGCGCAGGGGCTTGGGGGTCACGTCCGGCATCAGGGCAACCGCCGGGGAGCGGTAGGTACCCATGGCAACCAGCAGCACACCCAATCCCACAATAAAGCAGACCAGTTTCCAGGTCGCGGGAGCGGCATGGTAGCTGTCCGTCAGCACCGGCAGGGTCATCATCACCGCCACTGCCGCCAGGGTGCCGAAGAGAATGTAAGGCCGGCGGCGGCCTAAGGGACTGGTACACCTATCCGACAAAGAACCGAACAGCGGCAGCAAAAACAGCGTCAGCACATTGTCCGCCGCCATAATCATACCGGAGATACTCTCTCCCATGCCAAAGGTTTCCGTGAGGATTTTGGGAATCAGGTTGTCATACATCTGCCAGAAGGCGCAGATGGACAAAAAAGCAAAGCCTACAAAAACAGTGCGCCGGGTGTCAAGCTTCATGGAGGAGCCTCCCTTTTTCCTTGATTGACACCATTATACTATTTCCGACAAAGCTTGTCCAGCGAAAACCAGATTGTTAAGAAAACGTAAATTTTCCACCATTCCTTTTGTAAAGCCCCCCGGACGGGTTGCGGTTTTTCCTGGGAATGGTATAATAACGAAAACAAGACCTGCGAGGCGGTTGGCTATGAAAAAAATGCTGTTTATTATGAACCCCGTAGCCGGGCAAAAGAAGGCAAACAAATTTTTATCGGACATTCTCCTGCTGTTCAGTCAGGCAGGATATGAAATTATCACCTATATGACCAGCGGCTCCGGCAGCGCCACCCAGGCGGTGAAAACCTGGGGCGGGGAAGTCGATCTGATTGTATGCTGCGGCGGCGACGGCACCATGAACGAAACTGTCACCGGGCTTCTGGGCGCCGGTCTGCAGACTCCCATCGGCTATATCCCCGCGGGCACCACCAATGATTTTGCTTCCAGTCTGCACCTGTCGGGCAACATTATGCAGGCAGCCCGGGATATTCTGGAAGGCGAGCCGGTGTCTTACGATGTGGGCCGGTTCGGGGATCGGTATTTTTCCTATGTGGCCTCCTTCGGTGCCTTTACCAAGGCCAGCTATCTCATGCCCCAGAACATCAAAAACGCCCTGGGACATGCGGCCTATGTGCTGGGTGGGATTTCGGAAATCTCCCAGATTCACACGGAGCACATCCGTATGGAAATTGACGGGCAGCCGGTAGAGGATGATTTTCTCTTCGGCGCCATCTGCAACTCCACCTCCATTGGCGGCATTCTGACCCTGGACCCCAAGCAGGTGGACATGGGCGATGGGCTGCTGGAGGTGCTGCTAGTGCGCTCGGCCCGAAATGTGGAAGAAATCGCCGAATGCATCCGGGCGGTACAAAGCCAGGTGTACAACTGCGCCATGATTACCTTCCGCAGCGCCAAAAAAGTTACGGTCCATGCCAATCCCGACATGCCCTGGACCTTGGACGGCGAGCGGGAGCAAGGCCACGAAACCATTGAAGTGGAAAACCTCCACCACGCCATCCGCCTGATGCAGAGAAAGGACAGCCATGCTTAATACCGCGCTGTGTTATGTAACCCAAGGAGATCAGGTTCTGATGCTCCACCGGGTGAAGAAGAAAAACGACATCAACAAAGACAAATGGATCGGCATCGGCGGCAAGTTTGAAAACGAAGAAAGCCCGGAACAATGCCTGCTCCGGGAAGCCAAAGAAGAAACCGGTCTGACCCTCACCTCCTGGCGCTGCCGGGGTGTGGTGACCTTCCTGAATAGCTGCTGTGAAGGGGAGTACATGTACCTGTTCACTGCCGACGGCTTTGAAGGGCAGCTGAAAGAGTGCGACGAAGGGCAGCTCCAGTGGGTCAGCCAGGAATTTCTGGATCAGCTTCCCAAGTGGGAAGGGGATCAGATCTTTCTGGACCTGCTGTGGCAGGATGCCCCCTTTTTCCTGCTGACGCTGCGCTATGAAGGCGATACCCTGGTGGAAGCGGTGCTCAACGGCGAGAAAATACGATGATCCACAGAGGGGAGCACTTGGCTCTCCTCTTTTTTTGCAAAAAATAAGCAAATCTTAAACTCTACAAAAAGACTTCCTAAGCATTGTTGTGATACAATATCGCCAATTAAAAAGGATGGTGATACCCATGAAAAAGAAAACGGGTCTGTTTTTCCTTCTGACCGTGCTGGCAGTGCTGCTGATTGGGCTGATGGGCGCCAAGCCCCTGTACAACCTGTACCGGGATGTGTCCTTCAGCTGGGTGGAGCACAGCCAGGCGGAGCTGGAAATCAAAGCATACGCCGACGAAAAAGGCATTTCCTTCGGTGAATACCCCCAATACATGATTGATCTTTACGAAATCAACCCGGAAACCAAGGATTTTGTTCTGAACTACCCCTTCCGGAAGAAAGAAACCGTGGACTTAAGCAGCTACGACATCAGCAAGGGCGTGCCTCTGTTTTTGCAGTGGGACCCCATGTGGGGCTATGAAAAATACGGCAGCAGCTGCATTGCCGTTACCGGCTGCGGTCCCACCTGCCTGGCCATGGCCGGCTACTATCTCACAGGAGATCCCACAATGAGCCCGGACCAGATTGCCAAATTTGCCCAGCGGGAAGGCTACTACGAATCCGGCGCCGGTTCTTCCTGGACGCTGATCAGCGAGGGTGCCGGAAAGCTGGGCTTGCAGGCCAAGGAACTGCCCCTGGTAAAGAAGAAAATCACCGACGCCCTGGAAGCCGGATTCCCGGTAATTCTGTCAATGGGCCCTGGTGACTTCACCTCTTCCGGTCACTATATTGTACTTACCGGAGTAGAAGACGGAAGTTTCCGGGTCAATGACCCCAACAGCCGCCTGCGCTCCCAGCGGCTGTGGAGCTACGAGG
>USHP01000266.1 GCA_900554625.1 uncultured Eubacteriales bacterium
GGTCTGGAAATCCATGAGGCTCCCAACGTCAACACCGGCAACGCCAATCCCCTGCCCGTCGGCGCTGTCTGTTCTGCCGAGCCCGGCATTTACCTGCCCGGCAAGTTCGGTGTCCGGATTGAGGACGTGACCATCCTCACCGAGGACGGCTGCGAGGACATCACCGCCAGCCCCAAGCACCTGATTATTGTTTAATCGGGGCAAGCGCAAAATATCCTGAAAATTTTCCCATTTCCTCTTGCATATTTCCGGATTTTGCGTTAAACTATACGAAGTAGAACTATGTACACAAATCTCCTTCCAGCAGGAAGGGTATTCTTAGGAGGACAAAGATAATGATTTCTGCAGGTGAATTTAGAAACGGTATTACCTTTGACATGGATGGCAAGGTCATGCAGGTCGTGGAATTCCAGCATGTTAAGCCCGGTAAGGGCGCCGCTTTCGTCCGTGTGAAGATGAAGAACGTCATCACCGGCGGCGTTACCGAAACCAGCTTCAACCCCACCGCAAAGTTCCCCACCGCTTTCATTGAGCGCAAGAAGATGGAGTATTCCTACAACGATGGTTCCCTGTACTACTTCATGGACCAGGAGACCTACGAGCTGGAGCCTCTGGATGCCTCTGCTCTGGACGATTCTTTCAAGTTCGTCAAGGAAAACGACGTTTGCACTATCATGAGCTACAAGGGCAAGGTTTTCGGCGTGGAAGTGCCCAACTTTGTTGACCTGGTGGTCACCAAGACCGAGCCTGGCTTCGCCGGCAACACCGCCACCAACGTAACCAAGCCCGCCACCGTGGAGACCGGCGCTGAGGTGAAGGTGCCCCTGTTCATCAACGAGGGCGACAAGATTCAGATCGACACCCGCACCGGTGAGTACCTGGGTCGTTCCAAGGCCTAATTTTTGAGGAGGGATCGTATGACGATTTCTGAAAAGTCCGCCTACCTGAAGGGTTTGATGGATGGTCTGTCCCTGAACACCGAAACCAATGAGGGCAAGATGATTGCCGCCATTGTGGATCTGCTGGGGGATGTGACCAAGCGGGTCACCGACATCGAGGAGACCACCATTGCCATCTCCGACGAGCTGGATGAGATCGAAGAAGATCTGGATGCCATCGAAGACTACATCCTGGACGATGACGACTTCGACGACGAGGATGAGGACTACGAGGATGATTGGGACGAGGACGAAGAGGAGCCGGAAGAAGGCTTTGACTTCGGCGATGAGGACACCACCATTTACGAGGTACAGTGTGCCTGCGGTGAAGTCATCAACTTTGACGAGGAAACCCTGGAAAAGGGCAGCATCGTCTGTCCCAACTGCGGAGAGACCCTGGAGTTCTCTCTGGAAGACGAAGAATAATCGCCAAACGGCCGCCGGTTGATCCGGCGGCCGTTATTGTGTCAGCCGCAGCCAAAGCTGCGGCTCAGGCTGTCGAAAAACCCCTTCGGGGCTTTCCGACAGGTATGTGCCCTGGCAGAAAACGATTTTGACTTTATTTGCCGCTATAGGCGGCAAACTCTGTGAGACTTTTTTGACACGCTCAGCCGCAGCCAAAGCTGCGGCTGTTTTTGCCATCGCCGGAACCTTGCCGAAAATGGAAAATAAATTTTCCTGGATATCCAATCCGGATATTTACAACAGAGAAAATCTGGGGTATGATTGGTAATAGCAAATTATTTTTCATTGCAATTTGCTTTTGAATACAATTTGAGGAGGCCCCAGGATGCAAACTGCCGCCCTGATCGTTGCCGCAGGCATGTCCTCCCGGATGGGACAGTTTAAACCCATGATGCCGCTTGGTTCCATTTCCGTGGCGCAGCGGGTCATCGCAACCCTGCACCAAGCCGGTATCCGTAAGATTGTCATGGTCACCGGATACCAAGCGGAAACGCTGGAACGCCATCTCAGCGGCAGCGGCATTATTTTTCTGCGCAATGAACACTATGCCAGCACCCAAATGTTTGACTCTGCCAAAATCGGCCTTGCCTATCTCCAGGACAAATGCGACCGGGTACTGTTTACCCCGGTGGATATCCCGCTGTTTACCGCCCATAGTGTCCAGGCTCTGATGAACTGCGAAGCCTCTCTGGCCCGTCTATCCTACCAAGGACGGCATGGTCACCCGATTTTGATTGGCTGCTCCCAGATTCCGCAAATCCTCCAGGACAGAGGCGATGGCGGCCTTCGAAGCGCTTTGCGGCGCTGCTCTGCAGAACTTCAGGGTGTGCCTGTGGATGACCCGGGCATTTTGCTGGATGCCGATACGCCAGAGGATTTTTCCGCCCTTGTGAAGTATCACAATTCCCAGCTGGTTCGCCCTGTTGTCAGCGTTTCCCTCCACAAGGAAACCTTATTTTTTGACAGCAAAATTGCCCTGCTGCTGACCCTGATTGACGAAACCAGCTCCGTCCGTACCGCCGGGCAGCGGATGCAGCTGAGCTATTCCAGCTGCTGGAACATCATCCGCACGTTGGAAAATCAGATTCAAGCCCCGCTGATTACCCGAACCCAAGGTGGTCCCGGAGGCAGCACCAGCACCCTTACCGATCAGGGCAAGCGCCTGCTGGAATGCTACAGCGCCTACGAGCAGCGGATTCAATCCCTGGCAGCTGACCTGTACGACGAATATTTTGGTCAGCTATTTCTGAAATAAACGCTTTTGATTTTACTGGAGGCTGACTTCATGCAGAAGATGTTGCAAACCTTGAAAAACCACCTGGAGCGAGGCCAAGACCTGGTACTGGTCACGGTCATTGCCGCCTCCGGCGCTACCCCCCGGGGTGCCGGTGCCCGGATGCTGGTGGGTTCCGAAGGACGGCTGTGCGGCACCATCGGCGGCGGCGCGGTGGAATACCGCTCCTTGCAAATTGCCAAAAAAGTGCTGGAAGAGAAAAGCTCCTACGGCCACGATTTTTCCCTGACCAAAGACGATGTGCAAAACTTAGGGATGATCTGCGGCGGAGCTGTCACGGTCTATTTCCACTATATCCCCGACGGAGATCCGGACACCATTGCCCTGGCCCAGGAGACGGAAAAATGGTTTTCCCTGGATCAGGATCTGTGGCTGGTCAGCGACATTGCCGCAGGCGGCGCGCTTTCTCTGGCTGACCGGAGCAATAC
>USHP01000267.1 GCA_900554625.1 uncultured Eubacteriales bacterium
TTTCCGTGCCCCGAACCGGCATGGCCAGCAGGGGCAGGCACAGCAGCGCTGCCAAAATTCTTCGCATGAAAATCCCTTCCTTTCCCGCGTTTTCCCTCCGGTATGGTTTGGCGGTATCTTTCGTTTGACTAGAAACGAAAAATAGGGTATAGTAAAGAGTGGAGGGTTGCGTTATGAATTTGCTTTGCCCTATTTGCGGAGAAAACCTGAATTTGCAGGACAGACGCTATGTCTGCCCGAAAAATCACAGTTTTGACATTGCCCGCCAGGGCTATGTGAATCTTTTGACTGTGGAGCAGAAGCATTCCCGCTGCCCCGGGGATACCCGGCTTCAGGTGTTGTCCCGCCGGGAATTTCTGGACGGCGGATTTTACGCACCCATTGCCGAAACACTGATCCAAACCGCCCGGGATCTGGAAATTTCCGGCACGGTTCTGGATGTGGGCTGTGGGGAAGGCTATTACTGCGTCAAACTCTCCCAGGCTCTGGGACTTTCCCTCACCGGCGTGGATATTTCCAAAGAAGCGGTACGCTTTGCCGCCGGAAAGTACAAGGGCCATCAGTGGCTTTGCGCCACCGCTGCCCACATTCCGGTAGCCGATGCCAGCGCCGATTTGATTACCAGCCTGTTTGCCCTGACCATGCCCGAGGAATTTCACCGGATTGTCAAACCCGGCGGTTACCTTTTCCAGGTGCTGGCAGCCCAGGATCACCTGCTGGGGCTGAAATCCATTATTTATGACCAGCTGAATTTCAAAGAAAAGGACACCATCCCGCAGGTGCCGGGATTTGAGCGGGTAGCTTCCATCCCCATCCGCTTTTCCTTTACCGTGGAAGGCAGTCAAGTGCAGAATCTGCTGTCCATGACACCCCATGTGTTCCGCATCGGAAAAGAGGGTGCTCAGCGGCTGGAGCAAACCCAGTGCTTGACGGATACCGCCAGCTGTATGCTCAACGTCTACCGTCGTGGTTAACATGCCCCCGAATCCGGGGCGCTATGTCTGGAAAAAAGTCGAACAATAGGAAATCCTACCGGAAGAAGAGGAAACTTTTTTCCGGTTTTCCCAATACGGAGATTTGGAATGCTGAATAAATTACAAGATCTTTGCAACAAATACGAAGAGCTCTGCGCAAAATCCGAGCAGCCGGATTTTTACGCTGACCCGAAAAAGGCTGCCCGGCTGATTAAGGAAAAGAATGACCTGGAGCCCATTGTGGAAGCCTACCAGGCCTACTGCCAGGCCCAGCAGGACATGGAAGAAGCCTAGGAACTGATGGCCGATCCGGAAATGAAAGAGCTGTGCCAGGAAACCTACACCCAGGCCAAGGTCCAGAAGGAGCAGCTGTACGACAAGCTGCAAATTCTGCTGCTGCCCAAAGACCCCAACGACGACAAAAACGTGATTGTGGAAATCCGGGGCGGCGTTGGCGGCGAGGAAAGTGCCCTGTTTGCCCATAGCCTGTTTCGGATGTACTCCATGTACGCTGCCAAAATGGGCTGGAAAATTGAGCTGATGAACTACAGCGAAACGGAACTGGGTGGTGTGAAGGAAGCGGACTTTCTGGTGGTGGGCCAGGGTGCCTATTCCCGGCTGAAGTATGAATCCGGCGTGCATCGGGTTCAGCGGGTGCCGGAAACCGAATCCGGCGGCCGGGTCCATACCTCCACTGCCACGGTGGCGGTGCTGCCGGAAATGGACGAGGTGGATGTGCAGATCAACCCGGCGGACATCGAAATGCAGGTCTACCGGGCCAGCGGTGCCGGCGGTCAGCACGTCAACAAAACCTCCTCCGCCGTCCGGCTGATTCACAAGCCCAGCGGCATTGTGGTAGCCTGCCAGGAAGAGCGCAGCCAGGTGCAGAACCGGGAAAAATGTATGCGGATGCTGGCAAGTAAGCTCTATGAAATTGAAGCTTCCCGTCAGGAAAGCGAAGTCACCGGCATGCGCCGCAGCCAGGTGGGCACCGGCATGCGCAACGAGCGCATCCGCACCTACAATTTTCCCCAGGGCCGGGTCACCGACCACCGAATCAACCTGACCCTGTACCGGATTGACTCGGTGATGGATGGAGATCTGGACGAGATCATCAGCGCCCTGGCCGCCAGCGACCAGGCGGAAAAACTGAAACACGCACACGGATGAGGAATCTGACATGATGGAATTCATTACCAACTCCCCTGCCGAAACCGAAAATCTGGGGGCCGCTTTGGGAAAGCTGCTTCCTGCGGGAACGGTTCTGGCCTATCGGGGAGATCTGGGGGCGGGCAAAACCGCCTTCACCCGGGGACTGGCCCGGGGCTTGGGCTGTAACGAACTGGTGACCAGCCCGACTTACACAATCGTCAATGAATACTTAGGCGGACGGCTGCCCCTGTTTCATTTTGATATGTACCGGCTGCGCTCTTCCGAGGACCTGTGGGACATCGGCTGGGAGGACTACCTGGAGCGCGGGGGCGTCTGTGCCGTGGAATGGAGCGAGAATGTAGCCGACGCACTGGAGGACGCCGTCACCATTACCATTGAGAAGCTGGGAGAAACTGCCCGGCGGATTACCCTGGAAGGAGGGGATTTCCTTGCGGATCTTAGCCTTTGAAACCAGCGCCAAGGCCGCTTCCGTGGCGCTGCTGGAAGATGGGAAACTGCTGGGGGAAAGCTACCAGAACACCGGCCTGACCCATAGCCAGACCCTGATGGTCATGGCTCAGCAGCTGCTGGAGCAGTGCGGAAAAACTGTGGCGGACATCACCGCTGTGGCAGTGGCTGCAGGCCCCGGTTCCTTTACCGGCGTGCGCATCGGCACGGCGGCAGCCAAGGGCTTTGCCTGGGGCGCCCAGCTTCCCTGCTACGGCGTCAGTACATTGGAAGCCATGGCGGAGCATCTGGGAATCTACCAGGGGTATATCTGCCCCTGCATGGATGCCCGGCGCAGCCAGGTGTACAACGCCCTGTTTTCTGCCCAGGATGGAAACCTGAAGCGGCTCCGGGAGGACCGGGCCATTGCCCTTGCCGACCTGGCGGAGGAACTGAAAACCCTGGACGGCCCCATTTTCCTGGTGGGAGACGGAAGCGAACTGTGCTACCGCACCCTGCATCCGGAAATTCCCGGCCTGGTGCTGCCG
>USHP01000268.1 GCA_900554625.1 uncultured Eubacteriales bacterium
GCTTCGGCCACGGCCTGGGCAACGGCGGTGCCTACTCTGGGGTCGAAGGCTTTGGGGATGATGTTGTTTTCGTTCAGCTCCGAGTCGGGAATCAGACCGGCCAGAGCATATGCGGCAGCCATTTTCATTTCCTCGTTGATATCCGATGCCCGTACGTCGAAGGCACCTCGGAAAATGCCGGGGAAGGCCAGCACATTGTTGATCTGGTTGGGATAGTCGCTGCGTCCGGTGGACACGATCCGGGCGCCGCCGGCCTTGGCTTCCTCCGGGAAGATTTCCGGTGTGGGATTGGCGCAGGCGAAAATAATGGCATCCCGGTTCATGGAGGCCACCATCTCCCGGGTGACAATGCCGGGAGCGGAAGTGCCGATGAACACGTCAGCTCCTACCAGCATCTGAGCCAGGGTGCCGCTGGCCTGGTCAGGGTTGGTCAGCTGGGCCATCTCTGCCTGGGCCCAGTTCATGCCCGGAGCATCCTTGTACAGCGCCCCCTGGCGGTCACACATGGTGATGTTCCGGAATCCGGCATTCAAGAGCATCTTCACAATGGAGATTCCGGCGGCTCCGGCTCCGGCGGTGACGATTTTTACCTCTTCTTTTTTCTTGCCTACCACTTTCAGTGCGTTGGTCAGTCCTGCCAGCACAATCACAGCGGTGCCGTGCTGGTCGTCGTGGAAAACGGGAATGTCGCACTTTTCTTTCAGCTTCCGCTCGATTTCAAAGCACCGGGGAGCGGAAATATCCTCCAGATTGATGCCGCCGAAGGAGCCGCTGATGAGATACACGGCGTTGACGAATTCGTCCACGTCTTTGGTTTTGACACACAGAGGGTAGGCATCCACGCCGCCGAAGGCTTTGAACAGGGCGCACTTGCCCTCCATCACCGGCATACCTGCCTCCGGGCCAATATCTCCAAGCCCCAGCACGGCGCTGCCGTCGGTAATCACCGCGCACAGATTGTGACGGCGGGTCAGTTCGTAGGATTTGGAAATGTCCTTCTGGATTTCCAGACAGGGCTGGGCCACTCCGGGGGTATAGGCCAGAGACAGCTCTTCCTTATTTGACACCGGAACGGTGGCAACCACTTCAATTTTTCCCTTCCACTGGCCGTGCAGCCGGAGGGATTCTTTTGCGTAATCCATAGCAAAAACCTCCATATCAATTTCTGCATACACTTTACTACATTTTTCCCCGGTTGAAAAGTAGCAGGAAGAAAAAACTTGCCTGCGTGGCTCCTGGCTTGCATTTGCCGGAATTGTATGGTATGCTAACAGAAATGTATTTGGCGAGAGGAGGAACCGCTATGAATGTCCATGAATCCGGAGAAATGTATTTGGAGGCCATACTGGTTCTGTCCAAGGAACATGGCTATGTCCGGTCGGTGGATGTCAGCGAATATTTGGGCTACTCCAAGCCCAGCGTATCCCGGGCCATGGGAATCCTGCGCAAAGGAAATTACATTACCATGGAAAAAGATGGTGCCATTACCCTGACGGACCAGGGCAGGAGCATTGCGGAGAAAATTTTTGAGCGCCACACGGTATTGTCCCGGCTGCTGATCCAGCTTGGCGTTTCAGAGCAGACTGCCATTGCCGATGCCTGCAAAATGGAGCACGCCATCAGTGACGAATCGTTTCTGGCAATCAAACGGCACGCGTTAGGTCTGTAAAACAAAAATCAGCCCCCAAACCCATCGGGTTTGGGGGCTTTTGCCTGGGATTCATCCGAAGAAAATTTGAGGAATTTCCGTCCCGGCGGTGAGCTGCCGCCGGGGTTGTCAGAATTTGCGGGATCAGCTTTCTCCGCGCAGTTCCGGCTCAGGACGCTGACAGACACGGAAGGCGTAGGCATCATCCGGATTGATGGTGATTTCGTCCACATCCGCATCCGACAGCTTTTCGTTGACGTAGAAGTACCAGTCGGTTCCGTCCACGGTGTACATGTGGAACTCACCGTTTACCTCTTCTACATACAGGCCGTATTTATCGTCCACAGTGCCGTCAATGAGGCCCAGCTCCTGAAGAGCTTCTGCCAGATTGGTCTTATCTGTGCAGACGGTGGCGGTTGCTTCCTCACCGGCAGTGTTGATTACGGTGAAGGAGAAGCTGGTGGCGCCGGTTCCGACGGTGTCGCCATCGGCAAAGATGGCGGAACCGGCAGCGGCGGTGGAGCTTTCGGTCTCTTCTGCCACCGTTGCCTCAGGGACAGTGGTGGAGACAGGGGGGGAGGGTGGTTTCCGGTGCCTGTGTGGTGGCAACTGTCTGCTGCCCACCACAGCCGGCCAGGAAAATCGCCATCAGCACCGCCAGAGTGACGGGTGCAGTGGAAAGAAACCAATCACGCAAATTCCATTTTTTCATAGTAACTTACCTTCTTTTTCTACAGGAGTTGGAGATTAGAACAGATTCTGGTATTCCGGATTCAGAATGCCTTCAAAGACGGAGCGGTCGACGGTGAATTCCGGAGTGCCCATATAGCCGGGAGCCACTTCGTATTCGTCGAAGGGGATTACCAGGTTGCCGTTGGCGTCAAAGTAGAAGTTGTGCTCGGCGCCCAGGTCGATGAAGTCCTGTCCCATGTCGCTGTCCTCGGTCCAGTAAACCAGGCTGGGATCGTCAGCCATCCGCTGCTTCATCTGTGCCAGAATGTCCTGACGCAGAACCTCGGAATAGCTGCTGTCGGAGAACAGCTGACCCAGGGTGACGACTTCATTGGTGCTGCGGTCTACGTTGTAGTAGTGGTAGGTCACCATGCCGCTGCCGGTGGCGTTGAACACAGTCAGCTTCAGGGTAAACCAGTTGTCGGTCTCGGTGAGGACTTCGTAGTCCACGGACAAAGAGGTGTGGCCTTCCTCGCCAATGGCTTCGGCATCGGCATAGAACCGGTTGACCAGCTCTTCGGTCAGAGCGTCTACGTCCTTATTGATGGCGGCGCCGGCATCACCCAGGGAATCGTCTGCCACATTGGGAACTTCCACCTGCATATCGTGGTAGCCGTCGGCATAGTCATAGTTGCGGATGGTAACGACCTTCACAATGGCGCCGATTACCGGCACGTCGGACAGGGCCTCAGCGTAGGCTACACTGACGTTGGGCATCACTACCAGCAGGGCAAGGGC
>USHP01000269.1 GCA_900554625.1 uncultured Eubacteriales bacterium
GGGAAAATCAGTTCCAGCGCCCGGTCTCCTTTGGAAATCAGCGCAACACCGGCAAAATAGTGCTGCCCGTCCCGGCCTTCCATAGGAAAGGTGCAGCTGCCTCCGGTACGGGTGCTCAGGCGGTAGTCCGTCTGGGCACGCTCCCTGGCCAGTTGGTAATCCGCCTCCAGCCGCTGTCTTTCCTCGGACAGGCCCATGGAAAACAGGGGCGTGTCTCCATCCCGAATGGAAATGCAGACCCGCCCCGTACTTTCCATCTGCCGCAGCCAAGTAACAGAAATTTGGTTTTGGCTCCCCAGATAGGCAGAAGCCGTCCCCAGGGTGCCGGTAAAATTCTGAAAAGCCTGGTTTCGGGTGTCCTTTTCCGAAACAAACAGACACAGCAGCGTCAATCCCACCAAGATGGCCCCGGTGATAAACGTGTTGAACGCCGTCAGTTTCCAACGAAGATGGTTAATCATGGCGATCCTCCAATCGATACCCTACACCCCGGACCGTTGCCAACTGTAAGCGGCTGCCCACCTTGCGCAGGCTGCGGCGCAAAAAATAGGTATAGTTGTCCAAATTGCCGTCCTCCACGTCGGAGTCCATGCCCCATACCCGCAGCAAGATGGTTTCCCGGGGCAAGGTCTGGCCGGGATTTCGCAGGAACAGTTCCAGCAAATCCCCCAAACGCTTGGACAAAACGGTGGTGCTTCCCTCCCGGCTTAAGGTCAGGGACCGGGGATCATAGGCAACGTCCCCATAGCGCAGAACCTGTTCCTGCTGCAATACCGCCGGACGACGAAGCACGCAGCGAATCCGTGCCAGCAGTTCCTCAAAGGCAAAGGGCTTGACCAGGTAATCATCGGCTCCATTGTTCAGGCCCTGGGTGCGGTCCGATACCTGCCCCAAAGCCGTCAGAAAGATCACTGGTGTGGAAATGTTCTCCCGGCGCAGGTTTTCCAGCACTTCCATACCATCCAGTCCCGGGAGCATCCGATCCAGGAGGATTAACTCATGCAGTCCCTCCCGGACCAGCATCAGACCTTCTTCGCCATCCCGGCTCACGTCTACCCCAAAGCCTGCCTGCCGCAGCTGATAGGACAGGGTTTCCCCCAGGCTTTCGTCATCCTCAATCAGCAGAATCCGCATAGTTTCCCCTCCTTACCGCCCAGAGAGCCAGCATCGCTGACCCTGTGGAACACACCATTGATTTTACCATATCTGCCTGCATTTGCAACCACTCGCTTCCCAGCGGGGTGGTAAGAATCCGCTGAAGGTTCTCTTTCTGCGATTCCCACCACTGGCTCCAAAAGGAAAAATCCGACCACCGGGATGGAATCATATCCCTGGGGATTGTCACTTGTCTGCCCAGTAGCCAGAGACTTCCCAGCAAAATGGTGATACCCATTATGGTTTTTCCCAGCAGGGGAAGCTGTTTTCGGGAGCGGATACCTTCCAGGGTCAGATTTTTTCTCTCTTTTTCCAGTGAAAATCCCAAGCTCCCCAGCAGCACCCCGGGAAACAGCAGCAGAAAATTCCGGCACAAAGCCCGGAAGGGATAAAAGTCCAGTACCGTTCCTTCCAATCCCCATCGAATCAGAAATTGCTCCCCCAGCACCCGTCCCTGAGCGGAAGGAATCGCCAGGACACATCGGTTCAGAACCGCCGGGGTTCCCTCTGCCCGGGATATCATGGCAGGATGTGCATCGTCACGGATTCCCACCACGGGTAAGACTTGTTCACCGACAATCAAATTCTGATTTTCACAGCGGTCAGTGCCGAAGAGCGCTTGGGCCGTAGCCAGGTCTACCAGACATCCATCTCGCCAAGCCAGGCTTCCCGCTCCCAGCAGTTCCGGATTGCCGGAAAGTACGATCCGGTTCACCCGGGCAGAGCCGCCGGTTTCCCGGCAGGAAACCATCTGCTCTCCGGTTTCTCCCCAGAAGCAGAATCCCACCGGCTCTTCTTCCTCCCCTTCTGCGTCCCAGATTCGCTGCCCGTCCTCAGCGCTGATTGGTCGGGACAGCACCAAAGGCACCAGGTTGTCATACGTTTCCGTCTGTTTCCAGGTCCATAGGCTTCCCAGATACAGCAGCATAGCCGCTGCCAGAACTGCCCATCGGATGTTTTTCTTCCTTTTCATATCAGCTCACCCGAACTCGGCTGCCGTCATCCACTGCCCGGTCTGCTCCTACAATGATTTTCTGCTCACTGTGTACCGCCCCTTCTGCCAGAGCCGCTGTGGTCTCGTTCTGTTCCAGAACCGTTACCGAGACTTTTCTTGCCTGCATCTGGGTACCCAGCACCGTCTCCACCGGCTCCACTACCAGCACATAGGGCTGATTCTTCTCATCCAGATGCAGCGCCGACAGTGGCACGCAGCAGGAATAGGGCTGGGACTTCCGGGTAAAATTCAGCTCCGCACTGGCACCAAAGGGCAGGGTTCCTGCCGGAAGCTTCACGGTCAGCTGTCCGGTTTCCTCTTCCATGGAAAGGGCGGTCACCGGCAGATCTTTGTATGCCTTCCCTGTGCTGCTTGCCCGAAGGGTGACCTTATCTCCCACACCAATGTACTTGCTTTGCTCTTGGGTAATGGTTCCGGAAAATTTGCTTCCCTGGGTCAAATCTGCCAGCAGCACCGCCGTGGTATCGGTGGTCTTCTCTCCTGTCTGAACCTGACTCTTGGTGACGATTCCGTCCACCGGAGCGCAAACTTTTCCTTCCGCTTCCCGCAGCGCTTCCAGCTTCTCCAATTTGCGTGCCATCTGGTCGTAGGAAATCTGACCAATGTGGGCGGAATGGTTGGCAGCAGCAGGAAGATTGGCGGTGTTAATTGCCTGACCATATACCCGCTCGGCATCTTCCAGCGCTGCCAGAGCCTCATCATAGGCCTCCTGGGCACGCGCTACCGCTTCCAGCAGTTCCTGCTCCGAAACCTCCCCTCCCCCATTTTGTTCGAAGGCATCCAGCTCCGCCTGGGCCGTATCCCAGGTTTGTTTTGCCTGAGACACCTGAAGTTGGGCCTGGGAAAGTTTCGGGGCATATTCTGCCTGAATCTGCTGGGTAATGGTTTGAATTTCCTCCGGGCTCAGGCCGCCATCGGGCGTTTCCTTCGTAGGGTCAGGAGGC
>USHP01000270.1 GCA_900554625.1 uncultured Eubacteriales bacterium
ATGTGTTAGGCACGCCGCCAGCGTTCGTCCTGAGCCAGGATCAAACTCTCAAAAAATTGTATCTTAAAGCCGAAGCTCTAAAATCAAGTTTCTGAATAATTTGCTACTAGCATTTATTACTCAAGAATTTTCGTTGGCTGTTTTTTCGCTTACGCTTAAACAATCCATTAATTGTCCAAGGTGTTTCTTGTTCGTCTTTGCGTTATTCAATTTACAAGGTACAGAACTCGCTGTCCGCTCTCGCGGTTAGCTTGTTTATTTTAGCACGCTCAGTTTCATTTGTCAAGAACTTTTTTCAAGTTTTTTCAAATTTCTTTGAGCTTTTTCGCTTGCCGTTGCTCGCTCGAGCAACTTTTATATCTTAGCACATCTTCCAAAGTTTGTCAAGAACTTTTTTCGAGCTCTTTCAAACTTTTCTGTTGTGCTTTTCGCTGTCCTCCGGTCATTCGCGACCCTCATCAGACAGCTTGCGTAGTATATCACCCCGTTTCCCTTTTGTCAAGCACTTTTTTACAAATTTTGCACTTTTCTTTTGTGTATTTTGCCAGCAGACATTTGCCCGTTCTTTGGAATACATTTCCATCAATCCCGGCTGGAAAGACCGCTGCTGATCTCACTTAAGGCGTCCGCCGCATCGTAGCTGGTTTCTTCCTTCTGTGCCAGATCTCCCAGGCTTACCATACCGCACAGTTTCCCGTTTTCCACCACCGGCAGCCGCCGCACCTGCTCTCTGCCCATCAGTCCCGCTGCCATGGCGGTATCCATATCCGGCCGGGCAGAGATAATATTCTGGCTCATAATCTCCCGGATGGGTGTGGTTGCCGGGGAGCGGCCGGATGCCAAACACCGGGTCACAATGTCCCGATCGGTAATCAGCCCGCACAGGTGTCCATCACCGCCGCAGACCGGCAAAGCGCCGATGTTATACCGTGTCAGGGTTCTGGCCGCCACCGCCACAGATTCGTCCGGATGAATCCGGATCACCGGGTTGGTCATCACATCTCGCAGTTTCATGTCCATGCCTCCTTCTGAAGCGGAGTATAGACCCGGTTTTGAAAAATTATACCAGAACATAAAAACCGCCCCGGAGAGGATTCTCCGGGGCGGCATGGCAATTCTATTATATATAGAAGAATTACTCCCGAATCAGCAGTTCGGCAATCTGGATGGCGTTGGTGGCAGCGCCTTTACGGACCTGGTCACCGCAGCACCACAGGCACAGACCGTTGTCGTCGGTCAGGTCGGGACGAATCCGGCCCACAAAGACGATATCCTGGTCAGAAGTCTCCAGGGGCATGGGGTAGCGCTTGTTGCCCAGGTCATCCACCAGCTTGCAGCCGGGGGCCTTGGCAATCACTTCCCGGGCCTGCTCCACAGTCACCGGCACGTCAAAGTGGCAGCTGACGGAAATGGAGTGGCTGCGGACCACGGGAACACGGACGCAGGTGCAGCTGACCTTCAGCTCCGGCAGGTGCATGATCTTCCGGCCTTCGTTCTGCATCTTCATTTCTTCGCTGGTGTAGCCTTCAAACTGCTCGCCGCCGATCTGGGGAATCAGGTTGTAGGCAATCTGGTGAGAGAACACCTTGGGCTCATAGGTCTTACCTTCCCGGAGGGCTTCCACCTCGTTCATCAGTTCGATGGGGCCGCCGGCACCGGCGCCGGACACCGCCTGGTAAGTAGAAGCGGTCATGGTGCGGATGGGAGCGATGGAGTTCAGGGCATTGACAGCGGTGATGGTGATGATGGTGGAGCAGTTGGGATTGGAGATAATGCCCTTGTGGTTTTTCACATCTTCCGGGTTTACCTCAGGCACGATCAGGGGCACGTTGGGGTCCAGACGGAAAGCGGAAGAGTTATCCACAAACACAGCGCCAGCCTTGACAATGGCAGGAGCAAACTGCTTGGCGATATCGTTCTCTGCTGCACCCAGGACAATATCCACCCCTTCAAAGGCGGAATCACACGCTTCCTGGATGGTCACATCCTGACCAGCAAACTTCACGGTCTTGCCGGCGCTGCGGGCAGAAGCCAGAGGTACCAGCTTACCCACAGGGAAATTGCGCTCCTGGAGAATTTTAATCATTTCCTGTCCCACGGCGCCGGTGGCACCCAGGACGGCTACGGTATAAGTTTTCATAGTACAGACCTCCTATAAAATAAGGATGGAATTATTTCGTCACGAAGCTGTTGTACAGCACCCGGATGGCTTCCTTGAAATCCTTGTTGTCCACGCCGAAGATGATGTTCAATTCGTCGGGGCCCTGGTTAATCATCCGGATGTTGATGCCGGATTCACCCAGAGCAGCAAAGATCTTGCCGGAAATACCAGGACGGAAGGCCATTTTCCGGCCAACGGCGGCAACCACCGCAATCTGGTGGTGGACATCCAGAGTGTCCGGTTCTGCTTCCTTCTTGATCTCCGCCATAATGGTATACAAATCCTTCTCCACCGCGGAAGTGGGAAGCACCACGGAAACATTGTCAATGCCGTTGGGCACATAGTCCACACTGATGTTATGCCGCTCCAGCACGGTAAGCACCCGGCGCAGGACGCCAACCTGGTTGGACATGCCCCGCTTGGACAGAGAGATAATGGAGAAGTCCTTCTTGCCGGTGATGCCGGTGATGAACCGCTCCGGATCATGGTCGCCTTCAAAGGAGGCCTGAATCATGGTGCCGGGGGCATCGGGGTCGTTGGTGTTGCGGATGTTCACCGGGATATTCTTTTCCCGCACCGGGAAAATGGAATCTTCGTGGAGCACCTGGGCGCCGGAATAGCTCAGCTCCCGCAGCTCGTCGTAGGTCACTTCGGGAATGGCCTGGGGATCGTCCACAATCCGGGGGTCTGCCATGAGAATACCGGAAACATCGGTCCAGTTTTCGTACACGTCCGCATCCAGGGCCGCTGCCGCCAGGGAGCCGGTGATGTCACTGCCGCCTCGGGAGAAGGTACGGATGGTACCGTCAGGCATGGAACCATAGAAGCCGGGGATCACCGCGCCGTAGCCTTCCAGCACATGGAAGCGCAGGGCGGCGTAGGATTCCTCCTGATTCACGGTGCCGTCCATGTTGAACTTCACCCAGTCGGC
>USHP01000271.1 GCA_900554625.1 uncultured Eubacteriales bacterium
CTCCCTGATTCTGGAAAAAGAAAACCGGCTGGGGACGCAAGGCTCGCTTACCGTCACCAGCCGGGAGCACCCGGACAAAAAGCTGCTGCTGGATTTTGACCGGGAGAAAAAGATTTGGAAGTTTCTTGGTTACGCGGATTCTCAGGAGGAGGAACCGGAGGATCCAATCCTCGCAGCAGTGGGAAGTTTTCTGCAAGACAAGCCTTCGTGGAAGGGGACGGCCACGGAGCTTTTGGAAGCTCTTCTGAAAATCAATACCGATCTCCTCGCCAAGCCAACTCCCTGGTGCGAAAGCTCAACGCCAAAACCAGAGAGCTGTCCGACCGCTACGGCATCCGCTATATGGGGCGTCGGGAGGAAAATGTGAAGTATCTGATTCTGGAAAGGGTGTCCGATACTTCCGATACTTCCGATACGTGCGATATTTCCGGCACCCCACCCGGTGCCTGATTATCGCACCAATCGCACATACCGCACGGCGGTTCGAGACTTCGCCGAATTATTCGGCAAAGTTGTGCCGCCGCAAACTTTACAAAATAAACCGCCATGCTGTACAATGACTGTGACGAAACACATTGTGCCAGCGGAAAGGAGTTCAATGGCAAAGAAAAGAACCAACGGCGAAGGTCATATTCGCCAGCGCAAAAACGGCCTTTGGGAGTGCACCATCATGGATGGGTTCCAGCCCAACGGCAAACGCAAGTACAAAAGCTTTTACGGCAACACCCAGTCGGAAGTCAAGAAAAAGATGCGAGCCTATCTCCGGGCGAAGGAAGAAGGTGTGATTCTCGCCCATGAGTATACCTTCAGCGAGTGGGCAGAGCTGTGGTTTGAAAACCATAAAGATAACATCCAGTCCACCACGCAGGAGAGCTACCGCTACACCCTGCGGATTCTGGAAAGCCATTTCGGCAGACGCAAGCTCGATCAGATCAAGGCTTATGACATTGGGCAATTTCTGAAACAGCTTCGCCAGAGCAAGGCCTCCAATTCCCGGATCTCCCAATGCCGGGGGATGCTGTTCCAGATTTTCAACAAGGCGGTTGCCAACGATCTGCTGAACAAGAACCCGGCGGCCTACGCGGACAAAATGCGAAAGGCCCGTCCCAAGCCGAAGGAGGCGTTCACCACCCGGGAAGTTCAGCTCCTTCTGGAGAAGCTGCCCCAGGACAAAATCGGCTGGAGTATCCGGCTGATGCTGGGCACGGGAATGCGGACACAGGAGCTGCTGGGACTGGAACCACGGCACATCGCCGAGGATGGCACCACCATCACCATCGAGCAGGCAGTGTGCATGGACAAGGGCACGGCGACGCTGGGTACGCCCAAATCCTTCGACAGCTACCGCTGTATCCCGGTGCCCGAAAACCTCCGCTGCTATGCAAAGCTGCTCCGGGACACGCCGGATCGGTTCGTGTGGGAATCTACCAGAAAGCCGGGGATGCCCTGCAACCCTTCCACCTTCCGGACGCAGTTTCAGAGAGCGCTGAAAGGGGTAGAGGGGGTTCGGGTTCTGACGCCCCACAGCTGCCGCCATACTTATGTTTCTCAAATGCAGATGCTGGGCGTTGACCTGGCTACCATTCAGAGCATCGTGGGTCACGCCGATGTGGACATGACAAAGCACTATCTGCACGTTCAGGAGCCGGTGAAATTGGCGGCAATCGAGAAGTTTTCCAGTGCCTTTTCCGGGGGAAAAGACCCGGATTTGGACGTATTGGACCACCTGGAACCGTTGTAATTCCGGTACGATTCCGGTACGGCGAGTAACGCAATCCGGGGCGTAACGCCCTGGTTCGGAAAATACGGATTATACAGCGATTATGCACGATTACAGCAAGAAAAAGTCCTGAAAACCAATGGTTTTCAGGACTCGTGGTGGAGATAAGCGGGATCGAACCGCTGACCTCTTGAATGCCATTCAAGCGCTCTCCCAGCTGAGCTATACCCCCATGTATTCGGTTTTTGTTCGTCGCTGTCAGACAGCTTTTGTATTATAGCATACTTGCTGGATTTGTCAATAGGTTTTGAAAAATTTTTATTTTTGTTTTTCCGGGAGGGTTTTTGGAAAAATTCCAGGAAACCGGGAGAATGGCTCTTCCATTTTCTGAAGAATTCTGTATAATAGAACTTGATTTCACAAGGAAATAATTACCCGCTGATTGCGGGGATCATTTGGGAGGTTTCTTATGTCTGCACTTATTCTTTCCTCCGGCGAAAAACAGGTGCTGGATGCCGGATTTGCCCAGGCCTTTGGCGCTGCACCGGAGCGTTATTTTTCTGCCCCTGGCCGTACGGAAATTGGCGGTAACCATACCGACCATCAGCGGGGCCGTGTGCTGGCCGCTGCGGTGAATCTGGATACCCGGGCTGCGGTTCGCCTGAACGGTACCAACGTGATCCGCATTCTGTCCAAAGGCTATCCCATGTGCCAGGTGGATATCACGGATCTGACACCCAAGGCAGAGGAGATTAACTCCACTCCGGCGCTGGTGCGGGGTGTTGCTGCCCGGTTCCATGAGATGGGCTGCCAGGTTCAGGGCTTTGACGCTTACTGCGAATCTACCGTTCTGCCCGGCTCCGGCCTGAGTTCCTCTGCTGCCTATGAGGTGCTGATTGGCACTATCCTCAACGGACTGTTCTTTGACGGTCGGGTTTCCCAGCCGGAAATTGCCATGATCGGCCAGTACGCCGAAAATGTGTTCTTTGGAAAGCCCTGCGGCCTGATGGACCAGACGGCTTCTGCAGTGGGTAACCTGGTGACCATTGACTTCTTTGACAAGGATGCTCCGGTGATTGAGCCGGTGGACTTTGACTTCGCTTCCTGCGGACATGCTCTGTGCATCATCGACAGCCAGGCAAGCCATGCGGACCTGACCGACGAGTATGCCGCCATTCCCGGCGAGCTGAAGGCCATCTGCGCCCATTTCGGCAAGGAAGTGCTGACCCAGATTGATGAGAAGGATTTCTTTGCTCAGATTCCCGCTCTGCGCAAGGAATGCGGCGACCGGGCGGTGCTGCGGGCCATCCACTTCTATCAGGAAAATGCCCGGGTACCTAAGCA
>USHP01000272.1 GCA_900554625.1 uncultured Eubacteriales bacterium
GCTTATGCGGGATTTGGTGAAAATCTGCGTGCCGGGCGGGCGCATCCTCGATCCCTTCTGTGGGGCCGGAACCACCGTCCTCGCCGCCAAGCTGGAAGGATATGAAGCTGTGGGCATTGAGGTCACCGATGCCTACTACAAATTGGGTTCCGACCGGGTGCGCTTCGCTTTGGAAGCCCACACCGAAGCGGAAGAAACAGCCAGATAATCCGTTGGTTGTCCACGTGGATGACCAATAGAAAACCAAACGGCAGGCTGGACGTCCACATGGACAACCAACCTGCCGCTGTCATTTTATCAGATATATAAAGGAAAGGAAACTCATCATGGAAAAAGCATTTGCCTACATTTGCGCCGCCTCCGATGCCGCGCCTTGCCTGCTCAAACGCTACTGCCGCAAGGTTTATGAGCTGGGATACGTTCCCATCTGCCCGAAACTGAGTGAAGCGCAGTACCTCCAGCCGGACAATGCCGATGAAAAGAGGGATTTCCACAGCATCGCCCGTCAGAAGCTGGGCCGGTGCCGTATGCTGGTGGTGTGCGGGAATGAAATCAGCCACAGTATGTCTGCTGAAATTGGAGCCGCTGAAAAGCGAAATCTCATCTGCACCACCCTTGACGGCCTTGCCAAAATCAAAGAAGCGGATGAGAACGGCGGCCTCTAAATCAGCGGCGTTTTTTCTTTTCCAGCCGGTGACTGGTTTTGCAAGCATAGCGTTTGGATATCCAAACGCATTTTGGGGAGAACCCCAAACCCCCGGCATCCAGCCGCCCATCGAATATAGAAAGAGGTGAGAAAACTGAATCAGAAACAATATGCTGCATTTGCGGCAAACGCCAAAACACTGGACAGTCTGCGCCGGAACGAGGTGAATTATGTCCCCGGCATTTTTGAAGTGACAAAGGTCATCGTCCTTTGCAAAGAGGATTTTGAAAAGCTCTCGGAGGACGTCTCCCCGGAATACCCCTTCCTCAAGGATAACCGGGAACTCATGAGCGCCGATCCGGGCGGCCTGTTTCGCTGCCTCATGGTGCGGGCCGAAGGGGAAAAAGAAAATATGCTGATTGCCCAAGGGCGAAACTGCCTGTACCTTGGCTACGGCAGGGATTACCGCAGCGTCGACCTGCAGGGAGTGCCGGTAGAACGCATCGCCTTGGAGGAACCGAAAGCCTATCAGGAGCACGCTGTATTCTATCACCGGCCCAGCCATATCAACGACCTCAATGGGCAGAACCCACTGCAACCTGTGCCGGAGCGACAAACCTGTTTTCAGGTGGAACAGGTGGTCGTTCTATGCGATGAGCAGTTCCGGCAGTTTCAGGAAACCGGCCTCAAGGATGACCAGATTTTCCTGTTCGATTACAACGACAAGATGTGGTTTGATCCGGGCAGCCTTTGCTGGCATTGCGTACTCGTTAAGGGTGAAACCGGTAAAGAGGGCATTCTTGTGGATGCGGAAGGGTATTCCTACGCCCGGTATGTGGCATTCGCACCGGATTGCGACAGGCTGCGCCTGCAGGATATCCCTGTCCATTATGAATACCCTGCCAGAGCGCCGGAACGAAAAAAATCTCGCCATCGGGGGGACGCCAGATGAACCCAAACGAAAAAATCAACATCATCCGCATTCCTCATGAAACCGCGCCGGTAAAGATTGAGTTCGAGTTTCTCGCCATGACTGTCCCATACCGGGAATTAAACAGCCGTTCCTTTCCAGAGTACATCCAAAGCATAGAGGACGTTCTGACCTATGACAAAAAACAGAACCTGTCCCACGGTGTGCTGGTGCGGCGCTTTGTGAGTCAGGAAGGCATGGTGGTTTACCGAAACGAAGCCAATCAACTGATGAAATGGCAGGTGCAGGATATCTCCAAGCTGGGGCTTGTATTCGGAAAAGAGCACCTGCCCTCTCGGATTATAACCCCGCCGGGCAGGAAGCGCGGGAGGCCCCGGCGCGACAACAGGGAACGTTAAAAGGAGCCTCGCTATGAGAAAACGAAACCACATCATCCCTCTCCATCTCAACAAAAAGGAACTGGCGCATCTGGAAACACAAGTGAAAACAAGCGGCCTGCCCCGTGAGGAATTCCTCCGCACCCTCATCATGGGCGCGGAACTGCGGGCAAGGCCCTGCGATCACCATGCGGATCTGCTCCTCAAGGTAGCTGGACTCTGCAACAACGCCAACCAGCTTGCCAAGGTCGCCAATACCTACGGCGAAGCCCGCCAGCAGGATATTGAGGAAATGACGAAACTGGCACGTCAGGTTTGGGAAGAAGTAAAGGAGAACTGGTAGCCTATCGCTTACACCAGCATTATCCCCGTCCACCGCCTCGACAACGCCATCGACTATACCCTTGACGAGAAGAAATGTTCCCGCAGGGAAAATGAGGAATCGCTGGAGGGGGAAATCGATAAGGCCCTCAACAAAGACAAAACCGAGCAGGATTTGTTCGCGTCCGCTCTCGGCTGCACCTGTGAAACGGCTTTTCAAGATATGTGCCGCGTCAAGGAAATGTGGCACAAGGAAGAAGGCGTGCAGGGCTTCCATCTGGTGCAAAGCTTTGCCGCCGGGGAGGTTTCCCCGGAACTGGCCCACCAGATCGGGCTGGAATTTGCGGATCGACTGCTCGGCGGGAACTTTCAGGCGGTGGTCAGCACCCATCTCAACACCAAATGCGTCCATAACCACATTGTTTGGAATTCCGTGTCCATGAAAAACGGCAGGAAATACCGCAGCAACCAGAAAACCTACGTCACACAGGTACGGCAGATTTCCGACGAGCTGTGCAGAAAGCATGGCCTCTCCGTTATCCATACGGAGAAATCGGAACAGGTTGCCCGCCCCTATGCCCAGTGGCTGGCCGAGCAGAACGGAGCGCCCACATGGAAAACGCCCATCCAGCAGGATCTCAATGCGGCTGCCGCCGCTTCCCTCACATGGAAGCAGTTCCTGCGGGTGATGGAAAAACAGGGCTATGCTTTCCGGTTTGACCGCAAGTACGCCACCATGATCC
>USHP01000273.1 GCA_900554625.1 uncultured Eubacteriales bacterium
GTTCCGATATGTTCCAGGCTGTCTCCCCGCTCACCTTTTCGCAGTGCGTAAATCTTCCGCTCGGCGGATTCCAGCATTTCCGACGGAGTTCCAACCTCTTCATGCACCATTTCGGCAATGTCGGAAGCCGCTTGGTTCAGGCCCCGGAGCATGGATTTGTCCCGGACGATATTGGCGTAGCGCACCACGTTGGCTGCTGTGGGGGTGATTTCCATAAGCTGAAGGATGTAATCCCGGGAATTATCGTGGTAGTATCCCAGCTCCTTCAGCTTATCCAGTACGGTAACGGGGTCAATGGTCTGGGAGAAATTGAACATGGTGTAGATGGTTTCATAAATTTCCCGGTTCTGCTGGAGGTAAAAATCCTCCGGCTTTACCAGCCCCACCACCTCTGTGATGCAGCGGCTGTCAATCAGGATGGAACCCAGAACAGCCTGCTCCGCTTCCAGCGACTGGGGCTGCTGCCGGGAGAGCAGTTCTTCGTCCATGTCGTCTCTCCTCTCAAAATATGGGGATTAGCCCTCCACGATCTTTACGGTCAGGGGAGCAGTGATCTCGTAACCCAGCTTGCAGGTCACAGTGTAGGTGCCTGCGTTCTTGATGGGGTCGGAAATAACGATCTTGCGCTTATCCAGCTTGATGGATGCCTGCTTTTCCAGGGCATCGGCGATTTCCTGGTTGGTGATGGAACCGAACAGCCGGCCATTGCCGCCGCCCTTGGCGGTGACGGTGACGGTCAGCTCCCGCAATGTCTTAGATGTGGCCATGGCTTCCGCCTTTTCCCGGGCGATGCGCTCCTGGGTGGCCTTATCGTTCATCCGCATGGTATTGATGGCATCGGGAGTTGCCTCGATGGCAATCTTCCGGGGCAGCATAAAATTGCGGGCGTAGCCGTCGGAAACCTCCAGCATCTGGCCCTTCTTGCCCTTGCCCTTCACATCCTGCAGCAAAATAACTTTCATAATATATTTCTCCTTTTCCCGCCTTGTCTGCCGATATTAGCAGGCAAAGCAATTGGTTACTTATTTTCTTCCTTGTTTGATTTTTTGTATTCGCTGTAAAGCACCACGCACACTGTCAGCGCCAGGCCCCCGCAGGACAGGTAAATCCATTGAATCCACCGGGGCGCCATGTCAAAGTACCAGCGAATCCCCATCAGTGAAAAACACAGGACCGCCTGCGTAATTTGTAAAACGATTCCGATCAGCATCCGTTTTCTGCTCATATCGCTGCTCCTTTCCGGCACTTCCCGCTCACTTCTTTTTGTAATAGTGATGGTAGGCCCGGAAGGCCGCTGCCAGAGAGATCACCGCGCACAGCAGATACAGCCACACGGCCCATTTGGGCGTGGTATCCCCCACATGGTCATACAGCCGATTGATAAGAGCAGACGCACCCCAGATCAGGGTGTTGCCCACCCAAATCAGCACGACCCAGAACGCAATACCCTTCTTTTTCATGGCAGTACCTCCCAATGCGGCAGAAAATCCAGGCTCTACTCTTCGTAGAACTTGTCAATCGACTCTACCAAGCGGTCCAGTGTCTCTTTCACGGTGGTATTCTGCACCTGGGCACCTGCGGTGGCCGTATTACCGCCGCCGCCCAAAGGCTCCAGAATCATCTGCACATTGGCGCTGCCAATAGAACGGGCGGAAATGATGACCTGATCCCCGTCCGGATACATGACAAAGGAGGCGGTAATTCCGCTGATGTTCAGCAGTTCATCCGCAGCCTGAGCTGCCAGCACCCGGGTAGTGGTGGTATTCAGCGCAGCAATGGCAATCTCCTGGCGGTAGAGCCGGGAGGATTTGATAATCTGGTACTTGGCCATGGTATCCTGGAAGTCATTTTGCAGCAGTTTCTTGACTTCCGTAGTATCAGCGCCCAGTCTGCGCAAAATGGCAGCTGCTTCAAAGGTGCGCTCTCCGGTACGGACATTGAAGAACTTGGTATCCAGGCAGATGCCCGCCATCAATGCCTTGGCTTCGATGGGCAGCACATCCTTCTTTTCCACGGTGTACAGCAGCAGTTCCGTCACCAGCTCCGCTGCGGAGGATGCGTAGGGTTCGTGGAGATTGACCACCACAGGGTTGATATAGTCCGCTGCCCGGCGGTGGTGATCCACCACGCAGACTTTGGAAATGGCTTCCAGCAGAGACTTGCACTCAACCTGATCCGGACGGTTGGTATCCACCACAATCAGGATGCTCCGGTTGTCTGCCATCAGCAGGGCATCCTGACCGGAAATGAACACATCCCGGTACTGAGGTTCGGCACGAACCTCTTCAATCAGTTTCTGAGCGGCATTTTTCTCCAGATCCAGAACGATGTTGGCCTTCTTCCCCTTCTTCCGGCACAGACAGCACACACCAACCGCAGCGCCCAGGGAATCCAGGTCCGCATTCTTATGGCCCATAATAAAGACGTGACTGCTCTGTCCGATCAACTCCATCAAGGAGTTGGCGGTGACACGGGAACGAACCTTGCTGCGGTAATCTGCCTCCCGGTTACGTCCGCCGTAGAAGGTGAAGTTAAACCGGTCCTTGATGACCGCCTGATCGCCGCCGCGGCTCAAGGCCATTTCTATGCTCAATGCAGCAAAATTGTAGCTTTCCTCAAAATTCACACCGTCCACGCCCAGGCCGATGGAAATGGTGGCCGGCAGGCCGGAAGAATTGGTAATCTCATGGATTTTCTCCAGCAGGGAGAATTTATCCTCCGTCGCCATCTGAAGATCCCGTTTTTCAAAGATAAACAGATAGCGGTTGCGCTCCAGCTTCCGAAGCAGACCGTTGTATTCTTCCGTCCACTGGGTAATGGCGTCGCCCAGTTTGGCGTTCAGTGTGGAAATGGCGCTTTCCGTCAGATTCTTGGTCAGTTCTTCATAGTTATCAATGAGGATAATGCTGACCACCGGGCGGGAGCGGATATACTCATCCCGAACCTGGTACAGTTCCGTCAGGTCGCTGAAATACAGCACGCCCAGAAGGGTGCCCTTGTTATCCTCAGCCCGGATG
>USHP01000274.1 GCA_900554625.1 uncultured Eubacteriales bacterium
GGTACAGCAGCACTTCGCTGCCCCCGGGAACGGTCTGCCCCGCCGCCGGAATCTGTCCGGTAACCGTTTCTCCGGTGCCGGAAAATTTGGCCTGCAAACCCATGTCCTTTAGTTTACGCTCTGCGTCCTGTGCTGTCAAGTTTGTCAGGTCTTCCATGACGATTTCCAAACCTGCAGGGTCCGTTTCGGAGAAGGTGCGCTCCACCCCCAGATAGGGCAGAATATCCGCCATCACCGCACCCACAGTGGGCGCTGCCATCACGCCGCCGGAGATGTAAATTCCCGTTTCCCGGGAGGGAGTATCCAGGGCCACCAGCACAATATATTCCGGGTCATTCATGGGTGCAATGCCTACGAAGGAAACGATTTTATCCTGCACCCGCTGACCGTTTTCGTCAAAGACATCGATTTTTTCACTGGTGCCGGTTTTGCCTCCAATGGAAAATCCCGCCACCTGGGCATTTTTCGCGGTGCCTTCCGTGACCACGGACTCAATCAGGGTGCGCATGGTATCGGAGGTTTCCTTGCTTATGGTCTGGCGCACCACCGTAGGTTCCGCCTTCATCACCGTGTTGCCGTCGGCATCCACGATTTCGGATACAATGTAAGGTTCCAGCAGATTTCCTCCGTTGACCACCGAAGCGATGGCCCGCACCAGCTGCAAGGGGGTAATCTTAAAGGTCTGCCCGAAAGAGCCGGAGGTCAGTGAGGCCGCGCCCCACTTGTCCGTGTTGGTAATCAACGACTTGTCGAAGAAAACGCCTTTGCTCTCTCCTGCCAGGTCGATTCCCGTCTTTTCCAGGACCCCGAACTTTTCGATGTATTCATAAAACCGCTCCCCGCCCAGTTTCAGGGCGATGTGAGCAAAGGCGATGTTGCAGGAATTTTGCAGGGCTTGGGGGGTCTGTTCCGCTCCGTGTCCCTGAGAGCGCCAGCAGTGCAGCAGCTGAGAGCGCCCGGGAATCTGCTCCGAACCGGAGCAGTGGAAGGAGGTGTTCAAATCGATGGCGCCGCAGTCCAGAGCCGCCGCCATGGTCAGCACTTTGAAGGTTGACCCCGGCTCGTAGCCATCGGACAGCACCCGGTTACGCCACTGTTTCAGCCGGGCGGCAGACAGGGCTTCCGTATAAGCCTGCTTTCCCGCTTCGTATGCTTCGCTGCCTTCCGGCTGGGACAGGTAGCTCTGCCGCAGCAGCTCCACCTGGGATGCCGCATCCGGGTCGGCAAGTTCTAGGTAATTGTTGGGATCGTAGCTTCCCAGGGTGGCCATGGCCAGAATCTCCCCGGTTTTGGCATTCATTACCAGGCCAAACGCCCCATTTTGCACGTCGTAGCGGGCAATGGCGGCTTCCATCTGCTTTTCCAGGCAAGCCTGCACCGTGGTATCCAGGGTCAGAATCACGCTGTTGCCCTGGCGGGAAGCGATGTAATTTTCATAGGAAAAGGGCATATCCATTTCATTATTGCCCTTGGTGGTAATCACCTGGCCGGTACTGCCGGACAGGTAAGCATCATAAGCAGCTTCCACCCCTTCGGAGCCATCGTTGGAAGCGTTGGTAAAGCCGATGACCTGGGCTGCCAGGGTGCCAAAAGGGTACGCCCGCTGGGAAGTCGGTTCCAGGTGGATGCCGGAAATGTCCTGCTGCTGGATATAGTCCCGGATTTTCGAGGCAGTCTCCTCATCCACCCGGGTGCCGATCTGCTTATAGCGCTGCTTGATATCCCCGGCTTGCTCTTCAATCCAGGCCGGGTCCTTGTCCAGAATCTCCCCCAAGGCCTGAGCCAAGGCAGGAATATCGGCTTTGGACTGCTTCAGCTCATGGGGGTCCAGGTAGACGTTTTCCACGCTGACCGAGGTAGCCAGAATGTTCATGTTCCGGTCCAGGATGTCCCCCCGGTGGGCCGTTACCGATGTGGTTCGGGTCTAGTTTCGCAGAGCAAGGCCGGCGTAATATTCATACTGGTCAATCATCAGTGCATACAGCCGCCAGGCCACCGGTACAAAGGCCAAAATTCCCAGCACCAGCATTACCAGCAGGATTCTCTTGTGCTGACCGCTGTTCAAGCGCAGCCGGTCGTATTCCTTCCTACCCATACTCGGCCCCTCCTTAAGACAAATCCCTGAGTTGAAAGAATGGGCAGCAAGGGAACCCCTCGCCGCCCACCGCAGCTTTATCTTAATTGTATGGCCGAGATCCGGTTTTATGCAAACAGCCCTTTCAGGAAACCGGTGACCTCTTCCCAGATGGTTGCCTCCGGCTGTTCCTCGGGGGCAGTTATGGCGATAATCATGGTCTGCGCTTCACTTTCCGGCACCAGTCCCAATGCGGTGGCCCGCTTGCGGACCTCCTCAAGATCGTAGCCTGCACGGTAAGTGCGGGTCAGCTGGGCATTTTCCTTTTTCAGCTGAGAGACGTATGTGGACATCTGGTTGTAGTCCGTCCAGTCCCGATACAGCTGCAGCGTTCCCACAGCCATCACCACCAGCAGCGCCACAGCCACCACAATCCCGCCCACAGCCACCGGGTCGACAGAAATCTTTTCCACTTTCCGCACTCTGGCCATGGGCAGCTTGGTCTTTGCCTTGCGCTGCTTCTTGTGCTCCAGCTGTCTGGCTTCACTGCCGTAGACATAGAACTGGCCGATATATTGGATCTCAGGCTTGTGGATCATGGTATTCTCTCCTTAAGTGCTCAGAGCTTTTCACAAATTCGAAGCTTGGCACTTCTGGCTCTGGGGTTGCGCTCCAGTTCCGCATCGGCGGAAACAATGGGCTTGCGGGTTATGAGTTTGACTTGGGGTTTCTTGCCGCACACGCACACCGGGAAATTGGGCGGGCAGGTGCAGCCTTTGGCGGCAGCCGCCATGGCATTTTTCACAATCCGGTCCTCCAGGGAATGGAAGGTGATGACCGCCAGCCGTCCGCCGGGATTGAGCCCGTCCACCGCCGATTGGAGCATGGGCGGCAGGGCGTCCAGCTCGCCGTTGACGGCGATGCGGATGGCCTGGAA
>USHP01000275.1 GCA_900554625.1 uncultured Eubacteriales bacterium
CAAGGAAGGCGGTGGTTGGGATATGTGGCGGCGCATCGCGGCCCAGGACTCCTCCTTCGGCCATCCCGACAAATTCTGCTTTGATCCCGAACAGACCAACTGGATGAGCGCCACCGTAACCACCCTGGATGACCGCATCATTCCCTATATTGAGCGTATCTGCAAGCGCGATCCCTTCTCCGGCGGCGTAGTCACCGGCGGGATCGTAACGGTGAAGGATTCCGGCTGGCTCATGAGCTGGACCATCAACCGCCAGCCCCAGTTCCGCAATCAGCCCAAGGATCAGTGCCTGGTATGGGTATATGGCCTGTTCACCGATAAGCCCGGCAATTACATCCAAAAGCCCATGCGGGAATGTACCGGCAAGGAAATCTGCATGGAATGGCTGTACCACATCGGCGTGCCGGAGAAGGATATCCCCAAACTGGCGGAAGAAAGCGCCAACACTGTGCCCGTCATGATGCCCTACATCACCGCCTTCTTTATGCCCCGCGAAAAGGGCGACAGGCCCGACGTGGTGCCCCAGGGAGCCGTCAACTTCGCCTTCCTGGGCCAGTTTGCCGAAACCAAGCGGGATACCATCTTCACCACCGAGTATTCCATGCGTACCGGCATGGAGGCTGTCTACACCCTGCTGGACATCGACCGTGGTGTGCCTGAGGTCTGGGGCAGCGTTTACGACATTCGTGATCTGCTGAACGCTACCATCCAGCTTCGGGACGGCAAGCCCCTGACGGATATGGAGCTGGGCTTCAAGGAGAAAATGGTTCTGAACAAGCTGCTGAAGAAGATTCAGGGCACAGATATCGAGAAATTGCTGAAAACCTACCATGTGATCGCGTGATAATGGAATGCGGGGAGGGCAAACCTCCCCGCCGCTAAAAGGAGAGATAAATATGTCATTATCCAATCAGCTGAAAAAAGCATCTTTGCGCACAGCCTTTGGTTATCTGGAAAAGAACCCAGAAGAAAATGCCCTGAAGCTCATGAGCTGGGTGGACAAGCTGGCAGGAGATGGTCCCGATAGTTTTCCCACTCAGCGTGCCGCTGTCCGAAATGTTCTGGAAGATCCCCAGAACAATATGTACCAGCTGGTCATGAGCATTCTGAAAGAAACCGATCCCGGTGTTCTGAAGGCGACCTTTGAGAATTTCTTCCTCAACGCCAACATCATCGGCTGGCCAAAGCAGGAGGAATATCGAAAGAAATACAACTGCAATATCCCCTGGGCAATCCTGTTGGACCCCACCTCTGCCTGCAACCTGCACTGTACCGGCTGCTGGGCAGCGGAGTATGGTAATAAGCTGAACCTGACCTTCGACGAAATTGACTCCATTATCACCCAGGGCAAGGAACTGGGTGTGTATATGTACATCTACACCGGCGGCGAACCGCTGGTGCGCAAAAAGGATCTGATTGCCCTTTGTGAAAAGCACAGCGACTGTCAGTTCCTCTCCTTCACCAATGCCACCCTCATTGACGAAGCCTTTGCAGACGAGATGCTCCAGGTGAAGAACTTCATTCCAGCCATCAGCATCGAGGGCTTTGAAGCCGCCACCGACGGCCGCCGTGGCAACGGCACTTACCAGAAGGTCATCAAGGCTATGGCAATCCTGAAGGAAAAGCACCTGCCCTTCGGTCTGTCCTGCTGCTACACCAGCCAGAATCTGGACTCCATCAGCTCCTACGAGTTCATTGACCAGATGGTGGAGTGGGGCGCGCGGTTCGTGTGGTACTTCCACTATATGCCCGTGGGCAACGATGCCGCGCCGGAACTGCTACCCAATCCCGAACAGCGGGAATTCATGTATCACCGCATCCGGGACATCCGTGCTACCAAGCCCATCTTCGCCATGGACTTCCAGAATGACGGCGAATATGTCGGCGGCTGCATTGCCGGTGGACGGCGGTATCTACATATCAATGCCAACGGCGACTGCGACCCCTGCGTGTTTATCCACTATTCCAACGCCAACATCCGGGACATGAGCTTGCTGGATGTGATGCGCAGTCCCATCTTCATGGCCTATCACGACGGTCAGCCCTTCAATGACAATCATCTGCGTCCCTGCCCCATGTTGGAGAACCCGGAAAAGCTCCGGGAAATCGTGAAGGCCACCGGTGCCCATTCTACTGACCTTCAGTCTCCCGAGACGGTTGACCACCTGTGCGATAAGTGCGAAGCCTACGCCAAAAACTGGAAACCCACCGCCGATACCCTGTGGCAGTGCAGCTGCTGTAAAAAGCAGGAGGCAGCAACAAAATGACTACCTTCTTTACTTCTGAAAGCGTAACGGAAGGGCATCCGGACAAGGTCTGCGACCAGATTGCCGATGCAATTCTGGATGCCCTGCTGGAAAAGGATCCTCATTCCCATGTGGCCTGTGAGGTCACAGCCATCACCGATGAAGTCCATATTTTCGGCGAGATCACCTCTGCCGCCCGGGTGGATTATGAAGCCATTGCCCGGCAGGTGATTCGGGAGATCGGCTATACCAAGCCGGGACACAGCTTCGATGCGGATTCCTGTCGGATCACTGTGGATGTTCACCAGCAGTCTCCCGACATCAACATGGGTGTGGAACGGTCAGACACCATGGAAAACGGTGCGGGCGATCAGGGCATGATGTTCGGCTATGCCTGCCGGGAAACAGACAGCCTGATGCCCCTGCCCATCGAGCTTGCCCATAAGCTGGCAAAGCGTCTGGCCTATGTGCGCCGGGAAGGGATCCTGCCCTATCTCCTGCCGGACGGAAAAGCTCAGGTCACAGTAGAATACCGGGATGGTATCCCTGCACGGGTGGACACAGTGGTGGTTTCCTCCCAGCACGGAGCGGATGTATCCATGGATACGCTCCGGGAAGATGTCCTTCTTCATGTCATCCGCCCGGTGATTCCGGAAGCCATGCTGGATGCCGACACCAAATACTTTATCAATCCCACAGGCCGTTTCTGCATCGGCGGCCCCGCCGGAGACAGCGGCCTCACCGGCAGAAAGCTGATTGTGGAC
>USHP01000276.1 GCA_900554625.1 uncultured Eubacteriales bacterium
GCCGACGTTCATATCCGCCACATCCTGGGCAGAAGCGCGATCCTCTGGCCCTGTGACATAGCTTGCGTATTCCATGTAAATCTTGTCATTGGTGGTTTTGTCAACATACCACCGCCGGACATAGGAATACCAATCATCGTCATTTTCCAAGGGAGCCCCAGCCATTTCATCCTGCACCATTCCCTCTGGCAGTTGGGTAATCCGGTAATCTCCCAACTGTTCCAGAGCCAGGGAGAGTTTTTCGTCCTGGCTGGGGGTAAGATCTGGCCCCAGAGCCACACTGCGGGCCATGGCAATGACATCCACATCTTCCGTTGCCCAAATAGAGAAGGCAAAGCCTTTTTCTTCCTGCACCCAAGTTACGGTGTTCGTCTCCGGGAAGTAATAGCCCATATTCCCGTTGATCTCCACTTCTTCCACTGTTCCCATGCCGGAACTACTGCCCCAGTCTCCCAGTTGGAAGGTAAAGTTGTAGGTGATATCTCCGCCATGATCGTTTTCGTATAAGTAGGACTGATTCCCGTAGGTATGGTCCGTGACTTGGGTCAGGCAATATCCCTCGGGAATCTCCTGGGGATACCATGGCTCATATCCTACATAGATTTCCTGATCCTGAGAAATTTCCAAATCATAGTCGGGTCCTGTTACATATTGGTCACTGACCTCCAGCGGCTCTCCTGGGCCTACGCTTGCCGCCATGGCAGCCAAATCCACTTGAGGGTCGGTAGTCATCAGCATGGCGTTGGAACCCTCGGATTCCTGTTCCCAGAACAGAATTCGCTGCTCTCCGTCAATGGTGACCATTCGGCCCGGCACGCCGGCAATGTCCACATCTTCCCATTCCATAGTGCTGGGAGGGGCAGTGCCAATATCGCTGAGGTCCCGGGATATGGAGATGGAAAACTGAATGGAACCTGTCGCAGAGGTGTAGTCAATGCTCTGAGAGCCATTGCTGATGGGGGTGACATCGACGCAGCTGTATCCCTCCGGCAGCTTCTGCGGGTACCAGGGGTTCCAGGATTCCCCGTCCTGGAACTGGAAATTGTCCTCCATTGCTGCTCCGTCATCCACACTCTCCGCCATTGCTGCCAGGTCGGCCTGGGGATCGGTGGTGAACAAGGACGCAAAATAACCAACCTGGGGATTGCTCCATGCCAACACCTGGGTACCGTCCTGGGTGCTTTTCAGCGTGGTACTCTGGCCGGCAATTTCCACCGCTTTCTCCGTAACCGGGGGCTTCAGCTGGATATCTTGGGTAAAATCCTTTGTGGAAATGGAAAATGTGATGGATTGGTTTTCCGTATTTTCATAAACAAGGTACCGATTTTTTCCGGAAATCGAACCGTTTGTCAATGTATATCCATCCGGAATGATCTGGGGGTAATAGGTTCTGATGACATCCCCATATTGGGATGCGGTGGTTTCCAGATTGTTTCGGGTCAGGGTCATCCGGATGCGGGCCTGGATGGCGGCATAGGCTGTTGCGGACAGGGCCAGCAGGGCAAGAATTGCTGCAATCAGCAGCCATAGTTTCCGGGTGGACAGTTTCCGGACTTCCTGTCTGGATTCTCCGGATCTCAGCTTCTGGGCATCCAGAATATAGATGTCCTTGGCTGCCCCAAACAGGTCAAGCAGTTCCTGATTGGTCATAGCAATTCCTCCTTTTCCAGACAGATTCTCAGCTTTTTCCGGGTACGGCATAGCATGGTGGCAACTTTCCCCGGGGTGAAACCGGTTTTTTCCGCAATAGAGGAGATGGAATCTAAGTACCAGTACCGGCAAAGCAGCACATTTCGCTCCGTCTCCGGCAGCGCATCGAGAAAGCGATTCAGTACAGCCGCTGCCTGTTTTCTTTGAAGTGCATCCTCAATGCTCTCGGTCTGGGATGTACAGTCCAGCAGCTCATCCAGGGCCAACGGGATTTCTCCGCCGCCTCGTTTGATGCTGCTGCGTTTGCGCCAGCGGTCAATGGATAGATACCGGGTAATTCTGCCCAGAAATGCAGACAGGAAATTGGGCCGTTTCGGGGGTATGGTGTTCCACGCCGACAGGTAGGTATCGCTGACACATTCTTCGGAATCTTCCTGGTTTGTGAGGATGTTGAATGCAATGCTGTAGCAGTAGCCGCCGTATTTGGTATCGGTTTCCTGGATGGCCTGCTCCGAGCGGGCAAAGTACAGATCAATGATTTTCTGATCTTCCACACAAACACCTCCTTGTGTTTTTGGTTGTTCACCTATATAGCCGTAAAATTTTTCCGTTCATTACAGCAAAAATAGCTTTTTATATAGATATTTTATCACAGGATGCAGGATAAGTCATTACACATAGCGCTGAGCAAAACCGCTCCTTGCTATATGCCGGATTTTGTGCTACCATGGAACCATCGCTGAAAAGAAATGAGGGGTAACCATGACAAACCCTTGGATACAAAAACGATGCCTTACCATGCAGAATGTGGATACCGACCACACAGATGACGTCCAACGCTGCCTGGATGCCCTGGCGGCGCAGGGATTGGAAGCGGAGATACCCATCTCGGTGGTGCAGGAGTATTATGAAGTTTTGCGGCTGGAAACCTTTACGGTTACCGTGCTGAAAAAAGCGTGCCGTTGGGAAGTGGTGCGGGCAGAGCCGGGGAATACCACGCTGGCTTGCTATGGCGCTGCGGTGGACTTGGGAAGTACCACAGTGGTGATGCGGCTGGTGGATTTTGCTTCCGGCAGTGTTCTGGCAGAGGATACGGTGCGCAACGGTCAGCGTGCGTATGGTGACGAAATCCTCAGCCGGATTTTCTACACAAAGGACAACCCCGAGCACCGCAAGGAACTTCAAACGGTTACCGTGGAGACCCTGAATACCCTTGTGGATTCTGTCTGCGCCCAGGCGGGAATCCTTCCGGAGCAGATCCCGGCGCTTCTTCCCGGGATTTCCACGGCCGCTCTTCTTCTTTACGAATATGAGCTGGGTCTGTATGTGCCCAAGGGCAATCCTAAGGAAATC
>USHP01000277.1 GCA_900554625.1 uncultured Eubacteriales bacterium
CTCACCCAGCTTTTTCTTGTAGTGACTGGGGGAAAGGACCCCGGCCTCGTTTAATCGAACCGCAATGGTGTTTAGGCCATCGCCTTCAGCGGCCCACTGAAACATAGTTTTGACCACCTCAGCCGCCACCGGGTCAACGATCAGCTGGTGGCAATCATCGGGGGCTTTCAAATATCCATAGGGTGTACGCCCGCCAACGTACTTGCCATCTTTCATTGCCTGCCGCTGCTGCGCTTTGATCTTTTTCGCTATATCCAGCGCATAGGCTTCGTTGATCATGTTCCGCAGCGGGATGATGATGCCATCATGGGCATGATCCGGGGAGGAAGAATCATAGCGGTCGTTTACAGCGATAAATCGAACCCCCTGTGTGGGAAAATACCGCTCGATATAGTAGCCAGTGTCGATGACATTCCGCCCCAGGCGGGAAAGATCTTTGACAATGACACAGTTGATAAGGCCCGCTTCAATATCGGAGAGCATCTGCTGGAAGCCGGGCCGGTGAAAATTCGTACCCGTTGCACCGTTGTCAATGTAGGTTTGAACCACGATGATTTCCGGGTTCTGCTCCAGATACCGGGCGATAATCAACTGCTGGGTTTCAATAGAGGCGGTGTGAGTATGTTTATCCTCAACGGAAAGCCGCACATAAACTCCGGCGCGGCAAGAGGTATCCATCTCCGGCGCAGGAAGCACCACAGTTTCTTTTCTGCTTTTTCTTGCCACAAATCATCCCACCTTTCTTTGGCTTGTTTGCTCCGCCAGCTGAATCAGCTGAATGGCTTTCTGGTATTCATCCTGATATGTGAAGGTGATCTCCAGTTCCTTTTTCCCAATCACCTTGATACTCTGTATCATGTGAACCACAGCTTTGCGGTCCAGGGTCTCCATCGTAGAAAACTGTGTGAAGTGGGAAATCCAGCGGTTCCGTTCACTCCGGTTCTCCATAACATCAGCCAGCTTTTCCTTTAAGACCCGAATACTCTCTTTTGCATTTTCCGCAATCCTCGTGTATTTGGCCTTATAGTCGGTATATTCCTCTTTGCTGATGGTGCCGGTAATCAGGCTTTCATACAGCCGGGCCTTAAATTCAAGCGCCTGCTCCACCTGCTGCTCATTGGCGGCGATGTGGGAGGCGTATTCATTGGCAAGCGCCTGATTGATGCTGCTCTGGTCGATACCGTCCAGGATGGCTTGCAGGCAGCTCACATTGTCAATGTAGCCTTTCAGACTGTCCTTGACACAATCTACAAGATCGCTTTCCTTGAGCATTACCGGGTTGGTGCAGCCATGCTTTTTCCCGGTGGGGCAATAATAATAGTGGTATTCCTTGCCCTTGACCCGGTTTGTTTTTCGCGTCATGCGGCTCCCACAGCACCCGCAGATCAAGACGCCGGAAAACAGATACACCGTATCCTGCTTGGGAGAAGTCCGGGTATCCAGTCTGCGGATACGCTGAACAAGCTCGAAATCCTGCTTGGGGATCAGCGCCTCATGAGCGTCAGGAACGCGAATCCATTCAGAGGATGGCCGCTGCTCCATCTGCTTGATTTTATAGTGCGGCGTACCCTGTTTTCCCTGTACCAGCGTGCCAGTATAGGTTTCGTCCTGCAAAATGCGGATAACCGTCGTAGCAGACCATTTACAGTCCTCTTTGTCTGTGTATCCATGTTTGGCATAAGGGAAACCGTTGTTTTTCTTATAGGCCAGTGGCGACAGGACGCCCATCTCATTTAAGGTAGTGGCGATCCGCAGTGCGCTTGTCCCATCCAGGCGCATACGGAAAATGTCCTGGACAACACGGGCCGCATACGGGTCTGGTACAAGCAGGTTTTTGTTTTCCTCGGACTTCATATAGCCATAGACGGGAAAGGCTCCAACAAAATCTCCGTTACGGCGCTTTATATCCAAAGAGGTACGGGTCTTGATGGAAATGTCCCGGCAGTAGGCTTCGTTCATAATGTTCTTGACGGATACGGTCAAGTCGTCCCCGCTGTTTTCATGGGCGGTGTCGATGTTGTCCGTAATCGCAATAAAACGGACTCCATAAGCGGGAAACACCCGCCGCAGGTAGCGCCCGGTTTCGATGTATTCCCGCCCCAGGCGGGAAAGGTCTTTGACTATGACGCAGTTGATCTTGCCATCGGTAATATCCTGCATCATTTCCTTAAACGCCGGACGGTCAAAAATGATACCGCTGTAACCATCGTCGATTTTTTCGGATATGATTTCAATGTCCGGGTTCCGTTCAATAAAATTCTCAATCAGCTTTCGCTGATTGGTAACGCTGTCGCTCTCGCTGGAGCGGTCATCTGTGTAAGACAGACGAATGTAAGAGGTTGCCTGATATTTTGGCATGAAAAAGCACTCCTTTCCTCCCGGAAGCTCCCGCAAGAAAAGAGTGGATTTCGAGGCTTTCAGTTTTCATCCTTTTCCATGCACATCGTAGCACGATTTTGGGAAAAGAGCGAGGATGTCGATTACCTTAAAATCCCTTGCAGGCATTCCTCCAATGTGACCCCGTTGTTGGCAAAAGCAGCGTTTACCACAAAATCGCCGCAGCGAAAGCGATATGGATTTTTGATTTGGTGAAGAAAGGCCGCGATCCGTTCCTCTTTGGGAAGGTCTTTATCTACCGCAACTTCACGGATGTCAACCAATTCATCGGTTGTAGCTGGTGAACAGGCTTGCATCAACTGGCTCATAGGGATACTCCTTTCTTTGTGGTCGTGTTCAAAGTTACATGAATACGCTGGCAGCCGAAACTGCCAGCGCATGGTATCTAACTTTGAAAGGCAACCCCCATCGGCGCTCATGCACCGATGGGGAATCGCCGCGAAAACAATTTGGTTATCACGCCACATTTGCCACGCATCCCTGACGCCGGGGACAGGACAGGTCTCCGCTGGCGCGGCTGTCATAACTCCGCAGCGTCGTTCGTAGCGTGCGCCGCAGGGTTCCCCCCAAGTCTTTGGCGGGCCGTGAGGAAGTATCTTTAAGCCC
>USHP01000278.1 GCA_900554625.1 uncultured Eubacteriales bacterium
TCGTAGAGCACATAGGGCACCGGGTCACCGGTGTGGGTACGCAGCCGCAGCAAATTGGGATGGTCCGGCAGCAGCAGAATCCGGTGATCCTCCCCTGCTTTCTCCATAGCCTGCTTGATGGGACGCAGAATCCGACTGTCTAAGTATTCAATGGATTTGACCTTCTCCTCTACCAGGCCCTGGTGGGCCATTTCATCCGGGGCTTCCACATGGATGTAGGCCAGGTCGCAGCCATCTTCCAGCAGGGCCTGAATGGCGGCCTGGGCTTTGCCTTCCCAGTTGGTATCAATGGAACCTGTGGCTCCCTCTACCTGGTACACTTTCATGCCCGCACCCACGGCAATGCCCTTGAGCAGGTCGACTGCGGAAATCACCGCGCCTTTGCAGCCGGTTTTTTCCTGGAAATTCTGTAAGTTGGGCCGGGTACCAGCGCCCCAGTACCACAGGGAATTGGCTTTACGCTTCCCCTGAGCCGCCCTCTGGAGGTTCAGAGGATGGTTATTGAGAAGATCGAAGCTTTTCTCCATAAACTCCCGGAGCACCGGTTCCTGGGGCAGCCAAGGGCCGATGACCTTGGTCAGGTGGTCATGGGGCGGCTCCAATTTTGCCAGGCGGCCATGCTTCCATACCATAATATGCCGATAGCTGGTGCCGGTATAAAACTGGAAGGTGTCGCTGTTGAACGCCTGCCGGATGGCGTCCATCAGGACATCGGCATCGGCTGTGGCAATCTCACCGGAGCTGTGATCCAGAATGGTCTTTTCGGGATAGGCTTCCGGCTCCGTCAGCGCCACCAGGTTGCAGCGGAACACCACGTCATCCGGCTCCATCTGTACACCCACGCTGAGGGCTTCCAGGGGAGATCGTCCGGTAAAGTCCATCAGCGGGTCATAGCCCATTACGGACAGATTGGCCACTTCACTGCCCGGAGACATTCCGGCAGGAACGTTCTGCACCATGCCCATTTCCCCTTTGGAGGCCAGCGCATCCATGGTCGGGGTATGGGCGTATTCCAAGGGAGTCTTTCCTCCCAGCTGCGCCAGCGGTTCGTCGGACATGCCGTCGCCCAGCACAACAATATACTTCATAACCTCACTCCTTGCCCCTTGAATCGTCCGCTTTTCAAAGACAAATGTATATACAGAATATACTAGCACCCTTTGCACAACAATACAATATGAAAAACTGCCCGAAAATGTGTGCAGTTTTTCAGGTTTAGGTAGGCACAATGGCAAAAGTCTCTGCTATAAACAAAATTTCCCCGGTCAGTTTTGCAACCGACCGGGGAAATCAGAATTTTGGCATTACACCTTTTCGGCAGCCTCTACCACATGCTTCATCAGCACGGAAGTGGTGACAGAGCCGACACCGCCGGGCACAGGGGTGATGGCTTCAACAATGGGTTCCACCTCGTCAAACTTGGCGTCACCGGCAATGCCGCCCTTGCCTCCCTTGGCGTTGGGCTTGTTCTCGTCCCAGTTGATGGATACGTCGATGACCACCTGGCCGGGGCGGACATAATCCTTGGTCAGGCTGTTCAGCACACCGGCTGCGGACACCAGAATATCGGCATTGCGGCAGATTTCAGCGGTGTTCACGGTCTTGGTGTGGCAGGTGGTGACGGTGGCGTTCTTGCCCATCAGCATCATGCCGGCAGGCTTGCCAACCACCAGGGAACGGCCGATAACAACGGCATTCTTTCCCTTGCAATCGATGCCGTAGTAATCCAGGATTTCCATACAGGCAGCGGGGGTGCAGGGAGCATAGCCCAGGTCGTTCAGGCCTTCAAACACACCGGCGTTGGACATGTGGGTCATGCAGTCCACGTCCTTGCGGGGGTCCAGACGGTTGCAGATTTCGTTCTGGTCTGCCTTCAGGTGCTTGGGCAGGGGCCGGAACATCAGCACGCCGTGGATGGAGTCGTCAGCGTTGACCTGATCGATCACTGCCAGAACCTGCTCCTTGGTAGCATCGGCAGGCAGTTCAAACTTCTTCACTTCCACGCCAACCAGCTCAGCGCGCTTGGTAGCGCCCTTTTCGTAGCTCAGGTCGGAAGGGTCAGCGCCTACCCGGACAATGCCCAGGGTGGGGACAATGCCCTTTTCCCGCAGGGCAACGGTACGAGTTTGCAGATTGGCATTCAGGGCATCGGTAACTTCCTTGCCCAGCAGCAGTTTCGCCATTGGAATTTTCCTCCTAATATGTATGTTTCAGCGCAGGCGGCCAGGGGTTCTTACTGGCCGAAACCCGCCTTGACTTCGTTGAAGATATCGTCTGCCATCTGGCAGTACTTATTGAGCATCACATTGACCTGACGGTTCATCTCCTCCGCCACGTCCCGGTTCTTCAGGCTCTTGGTGTTGATGAACACGTTCAGAGAGGCAGCCTGGAGCGCAGCCTTGCAGCACACGGCGCCGCAGCCGGCATCGGAAACCGCCAGACGGCTGCCCTTGGCAGCGAACACAGCGATGCAGTCAATGGCCTGGCAGCACAGCTCCATGATGTGCATGGGAACGGCGCAGGCGGTGACGGTGGCCTCTTCCAGGATCTGGTCCCGGTTGGGGTCATCCTTGGGAATGCCGTAGGCCTTTGCCAGGGGGACGAAGCCCTTGTCGTCAGCCTCTACCTGATCCAGAAGTTCCTTCTGCAAAGCATCGCACTTGGCCTTCAGCTCCAGAATTTCTGCCTCAACATCGGCATACTGTACAAAAAGCCTCATCGTTGCACATACATTAAGCTCTACACTGCTTCTCGATGTTCCATATTCCCATGCCTTATATATAGCTGTAAATATTCCATCAACACTATCCTCACAACGGAATATCATGCGTTCTTCTGCCATAACTTAACGTCTCCAATCGTATCATCAAACAGCGAAAGCTGCCGGTAACTATGATGATGCTCTATCTGATAATTATTAAGCTTCTCCACGCCAATAAGTCCATTCGTTATATAGTCCTCATCTATTCTCGTGTTGTACAT
>USHP01000279.1 GCA_900554625.1 uncultured Eubacteriales bacterium
GTATACGTCGCCGCCCACAAAGATGTCCGGCTGTGCGGTCTGATAAGTCAGGCTGTCGGCAACAGCGCCGTTGCCCCGACCCAGCTGCACCTTGCTGCCTTCCAGCAGATTGCCCCACTGGATGCTCTGGCCAATGGACAGGAAGACCCGGTCACAATCCAGGGTGATGGTGTCGTTTTCGTCGTAGGCAGGAGCAAACTTACCGCTTGCGTCCCAAACGGAGGTGCAGCGCTTGAAAACGATTCCCTTGACTTTTCCGTTTTCCGTGAGAATTTCCTTGGGGCCCCAGCCGCAGCGGATGGTGACGCCTTCGTCCTCGGCTTCTGCAATTTCTTCTGCCGATGCAGGCATCTTTTCACGGGGCTCCAGGCAGAGCATGGTTACGGATTCTGCACCACACCGTCCAGCGGTACGGGCTACATCGATGGCAACGTTGCCGCCGCCGACTACTACAGTTTTCCCTCTGACGGGATACGATTCGTCTGCGCCTACCGTGCGCAGGAACTCTACAGCGGTCATAACGCCCTCGGCGTCTTCGCCGGGAATGCTGGCCTTTCTGCCGCCCTGACAGCCAATGGCGATGTAGAAGGCCTTGTAGCCTTCCTGCCGCAGCTGATCCAGAGTAATGTCCTTGCCAACTTCGATGCCGCAGCAAATTTCCACGCCCATCAGCTTTAGAATTTCGATTTCCGCATCAATGACGTCCTTTTCCAGCTTGAAGCTGGGGATGCCATAACGGAGCATACCACCGGGCTTTTCGTTCTTTTCAAAGACCACCGGCCGGTAGCCCTTTTCCGCCAGATAGAAGGCGCAGCTCAGTCCGGCAGGGCCTGCGCCGATAATGGCAATTTTCTCATCAAATTCCCCGACGGCCTTGGGAATGACCTTGGGCGGGATGTACCGCACGGAGGCGTCCAGATCCTTCCGGGCGATAAATTTCTTGACTTCGTCAATGGCAACTGCCTGGTCAATGGTACCCCGGGTGCAGGCATCCTCACAGCGGCGGTTGCAGATGTGACCGCAGACGGCAGGGAAGGGGTTGTTTTTCTTAATCAGGGCCAGGGCCTCGGTGTATTTGCCCTGGGCTGCCAGCTTCAGATAACCCTGTACGGCAATGTGGGCAGGGCAGGCGGTTTTACAGGGAGCGGTACCGGTATCGTAGCAGTTGATCCGGTTTTTGTCCCGGTAATCAATGTCCCATTTCTCCGGCCCCCACTGTACTTCATCCGGCAGTTCGTGCTTGGGATAGACAATGGGACCATCCTTGGTGCAAAGCTTTTGTCCCAGCTTCACCGCACCGGCAGGACAGTATTCCACGCAGCGGCCGCAGGCTACACAGTTTTCTGTTTCCACCTTGGCAACATAGGCGCTGCGGCTCATGTTGGGGGTGTTGAACAGCTGAGAGGTTCGCAGAGCATTGCAAACATTGACATTGCAGTTGCAGATTGCGAAAATCTTCTCCTGACCGTCGATGTTGGTGATCTGGTGGACAAAACCATTTTCCTCTGCTTTGCGGAAGATTTCCAGGGCTTCCTCGTAACTGATGTAATGGCCCCGATCGGTTTCTACCACATAGTCCGCCATATCGCCAACGGCAATACACCAATCCTCAAAGCAGTCGCCGCAGCCTTCCTTCAGCTTTTCCCGGGACATCCGGCAGGAGCAGGGGGAGGCGGCGAATTTGTTGTATTTCTTCAGCCAGTAGGAGATATGCTCAATGTCAATGGAGGTGTTTTCCGCTTCAATGGCCTTTTCCACCGGAATCACATGCATGCCGATGCCCGCGCCTCCGGGAGGAACCATGGGGGTAATCCGCTCCAGAGGCAGGAAGGTCATCCGTTCGAAGAAAGCGGCAACCTCCGGATGCTCGTCAATCTGGGATTTGCGCATGTTGAAAAATTCCGCACTGCCCGGGACAAAGCGGCACAGCACATAGCGCTTTTCGTGGTTGGGGTTTTTCCCGTCCAGGTTTTCCCAGTGGTATTCCAGAAGACCGATATAGGCCATCTGTTCCAGCAGCGATTCCAGTTTTTCTGCCGGCACGCCGGTAATTTTCACCAGCTGCTGCAAGGTTTTTGGCTTTCGCACCTGCATTTTCAGGGCAACTTCCGCCATTTCGTCGGTTACAAGACCTGCCAATCCCCAGTATTCCGGATCGTCACCGGAAACGCCTTTGATCTTGGCGGGAACCCGGTCGGTGATTTTCTCGCCCAGGGCGATGATCTTTTCCCGAGGGGCATCGCTTTTGGGGAGGGGAAAGTCCAGTTTGCTTTCATCCAAGGGGAATTTGGTATCGCTCATATCAATTCTCTCCTTTCCAGGCGATTACTTCTGCTTTCAGCCAGGCGGCCAGTGCATCCACACCGTCGCCCGTTTTGGCGCTGATGGGGAAAATCTTGGCCTTGGGATTGCGCATGTGAATATACTCCGTACATTTATCCAGATCAAAGTCAAAATAGGGCTGAACGTCCATTTTATTGATGATAACCGTATCGCAAACCTGGAACATCAGCGGATATTTCAGCGGCTTGTCGTGGCCTTCCGGAACGGACAGAATCATGCAGTTGGCAGAAGCGCCGGTATCAAATTCCGCAGGGCATACCAGATTGCCAACATTTTCCAGAATGACCAGATCCAACTCACCAGGGTCTAATCCTTCCAATCCCTGCCTTGTCATGGCGGCGTCCAGATGGCACATGCCGCCGGTATGCAGCTGAATGGCCTTAACGCCAGTGGCGGCAATGGTTTTGGCATCCACGTCGGAATCAATGTCCGCTTCCATCACGCCGATGCGCAGCTCATCCTTCAGCGCCCCGAGCAGCCGGGTGAGGGTGGTGGTTTTTCCGGAGCCGGGGGAGGACATGAGATTCAGCAGGTAAATTCCCTTTCTTTTCAGTTCCCCCCGCAAAGCGGAAGCCTGGGCATCGTTGTTGGCAAAGACGCTTTGTTTTATCTCTAAAACTTTAACC
>USHP01000280.1 GCA_900554625.1 uncultured Eubacteriales bacterium
CCAGGGGCAAAGCTCTGATAGCCGTGGTAGGCCACAGTCCCGTCCTCCTTTCCAAACCGCTTTTTTACCGCTATCATCTCATCGCGGGCAGTAGAGGGGCTGCAATTCACCCCGGAAACAAACTGCCGCATGACCGTTTCGCCTTCGCTTTCCACCGCCTTGCCTGTTTTTTGCTGCTGGACGGCATACTCGATCACATCCGCAAGGCCCTGGGCCTCCTTGCCATCCATATCCTGCTTTTCAAAGAAATCAGGATTTTCGGTCTTGTCTGGATTTTCAATATAAATGAGGACCTTGCCCAGCCAGCCGTTCACCCGCCAGATGGACGTAGTGGCCACGTCACACCGCGCTCCGCTTGCCGCTTTTGCCGCAAGCGTCAAAAGGCTCACCGCTGCGCGGGTGCTCCTTCTCCCCACGAAGCAGGCTTCGCGGGGACCCCTTCGTGTCCATAGCGCGGGGAAGGATCACCGCTTGGGTGATGTCCCGGACGAGCTGGTCAAACTTCCGCATTTCCTCATCATAGCGGCGCTCATCAATGACGCCCAGCACATGGGCTTTCTGGGCGATCTGGTTGAGGTTGCCGCCGATCCGGTGAAGCTCCCGCATAAAATCGTAGTAGGCGGGCGGCGGCGCGTCCTGGGGAACCAGGCCGTTCACCAGATGGCGCAGGTACGCCTCGCGGGAAAGGCCGCTGCGTTTTACTTTCTTGTTAAAGGCTTCCGCCTCTTTTTTGTCCAGCCAGAACTGGACGTGTACGTTGCGTTTTCTCATTCTTCTGAATCCTCCTTTCTGCCTATGCGGTTGATTTGAAGCAGGCACATGATCAGCACGCCGACCACACCGCCCAGCAGAAATCCAATGGCAAAAAACAATCCTTCCATGAAAACCTCCATCCTTTCAAAAGGGGTATTAGGGGGCGTTCCCCCTAACAAGCGGCCTTTGTGGTATCACAAAGGCGATGCTTGCTGGTACAGCTACATTCCATTCCCCTGCGGGGAATCCGGGACAGGCGAAAAAAGAACTCATCGCTCGCCCCGGTCACGGGAATACCGCTTGGCATGGAACTCCACGCCGGTAAAATGGCTGGCGTCCAGAACGACCTCGCCGCGTTTCCATTGGTCCCTGGCAAACTGCTCGGCCTCCTCCCGGCTGTTTGCCGCCACCTTCATTTTCACCTCCAGCGTTTCCCGGATGGTAACATCATAATGGTTCATCGCTCACGCTCCTCTCTAAAAATGGGCAGCAAAAAAGAGCGTCCATTTTCAGAACGCTCTCCAAAAAAGATATTCGTTTTTACCGCGCCTTCTCCTGTTTCAGATGACGGGTGGGGATTGCCAGCAGCTTGCGCACCCGGCCCTCCAAATGCTTCTCAATAGCCTGCAAATGTTCTTCCGGCAGGCCCAGGCTTTCATGGCGCTTAAACCGGAACCCGATCATGCGGCGGAGCTGCTCTTTCTGCTTTGGCCCCATGACCTCCGCGCACACCTCCTCATAGGAGATGTTGTAGGGGTTAGAACGGGTTTTTGCATACTCGTCCAGGTTCGCATAATCTTCCTTGCCGGCATAGCAGAACAGGGACAGCCCGTTGTCAAAAATGGGGGCGGGCGCAATGATGCTGCCGCTGTGGTTATCCCGCAGGACGCCAAAGTTTCCAAAGTGGCGGTCCTCATTGTAGATCAGGGCGTCAAACACCAGCATACTGCGGATTTGCTCGGAAAACTCCGGCCCCAGCTTGTCGTAGTAGGCAAGGCAGGCGGCAATGCCCCCGGTTCGGACAATGCGCCCGATGGGGATATAGGCTGTGTCGATGTTGGTAAACAGGGCGCACTTAGAGGCGGTAATGCCTTTCCAGTTCTCCAGGTCATAATGCACGGCGTTCAGGCGCATGGTTTCCGCAATCTGCGAAGCATAATACTCGCAGTACGGCTCCCGGCCCGTATTGGACGCGCCGGTCGTGCCGCCCTTGTAGAGATAAATCCCATCGTGCTCTACATAGCGCCACGCCTTGGGCAGCATACCGCCTGTGGTCAGCTCCGGGGATGTGGTAAACGCCTGCCGGCTCCCGCCTGCGCCGGTATAGGCCACCAGCGCCAGTATCTCGGAAAAGCGGTTTTCGTAAAGATTGTATTGGGAGAATTTCCCCTCAAATCCTTCCGGCACCACCCAATAGCTGTCATTCAGCGACAGCCCCTTGCACACGTCAATGATTCCCTTGGTGTCGTTATGGCTGAGGCCAAGGGTTTTCAGAATCTCGTCCACAAAGGCGCGGTTTTTGGGGATAACCCGCCGCTCCAGCCAATGAATGACGCCCTCGCCGGTGCGCTCCATATCCAAAGGCAGCAAATGGGCCTGCTCCTCGTTGGTGTATAAGATTTCAGCCACAAGGCCGGACAAGCCCTGCTTTTCCATGGAAAAGCGCATTAGCTCCGTATCATAAATGCGGAGACTGTAAACATTGCTCATAGGCTCCTCCTTGTCGTTCAGTTCCAGTGAAACATCCTTTCCCAGCGCCGAGGCGATTTTTAAGATCATATCAAGCGTGGGGTTCTGTGTCCCACTTTCCAGGCGGTTGATCCCGGAACGCTGGATTCCCAGCCGCCTTGCCAGTTCTGCCTGGGAAATGCCCTGTTCCAGACGGGCCTCCACAAGCTGGGATATGATTTTCTGCCGTTTGCGCAGTTCATCCATACTCTCACCTCACTGCTTTAATGTTAACATATATGATAACAATTTGCAAGAGGGAGAATCTGTCGAAGCTGCAAAACCGGCACTCACCGCTCCGGCTCTTTGCCGTGGCTGCCCCGAATGGGAATCCCCAGCCGGTGGCACAGAAAATCATTCACATCCTTTCCACGGGGCGGCGGTTTGTTCTCCACCCGGTAGCCCTCCGGCATGACAGCCATGATCGCCTTGGCCGCCAGCCGGCCAGCGGTGTCGTTGTCCAAATGGAGATAGACCGTTTT
>USHP01000281.1 GCA_900554625.1 uncultured Eubacteriales bacterium
CGGTAAGGCTCTTCCGTGCCTTTGGTCACCAAATCGTCAATCAGGGTGCCGATGTAGCTGGTATCCCGGGTCAGAATCAGGGGGTCTTTGCCCTGGATTTTCAGGGCGGCATTGATTCCGGCAATCAACCCCTGCACAGCCGCTTCCTCGTAGCCGGAGGTGCCGTTGAACTGTCCGGCGCCATACAGGCCGGAAACGACTTTGGTTTCCAGGGTAGGCAGCAGTTGGGTAGGATCAATGCACTCGTATTCAATGGCATAGGCCGGGCGCATCATTTCCGCATGTTCCAGCCCCGCAATGGTGTGCAGCATGGCAAGCTGGACATCCTCGGGCAGGCTGGAGGACAGACCCTGAATGTACATTTCCTCGGTGTCCAGACCGCAGGGCTCGATGAACAGCTGGTGCCGGGACTTGTCGGCAAAGCGGACGAGTTTGGTTTCGATACTGGGACAGTACCGGGGGCCTACACCGGAAATGGTACCATCGTACATGGGGGAGCGGTGCAGATTCTCACGGATGATTTCATGGGTTTTCTCGTTGGTGTAGGTCAGATAGCACACGGCGGAATTGTTTACCTTGTGCTCCGTCCGGAAGGAGAAAGGCTCTACTTGCTCGTCTCCCGGCTGCAACTCCATTTTGGAAAAATCAATGCTGCAGCGGTTGACGCGAGGGGGCGTACCGGTTTTGAACCGGCGAAGGTTCAGCCCCAGAGCGCGCAGATTGTCCGCCAGTCCCACACTGGGGTGCATGCCGTCCGGGCCGGAGGGGATGACACTCTCGCCGGTGATAATGGTGCTGTCCAGGTAGGTGCCAGTGGCGATGATGACGGCCTTGGCATTGTACTGCGCTCCCAGCAAGGTGCGCAGGCCGGATACTTTCCCGTCCTGGGTGTAAACTTCCACAATCTGGGCCTGTTTCAGTTCCAGATTTTCCTGAAGTTCCAGAACGTGCTTCATGTATTGCTGATACCGGCGGCGGTCAGCCTGAGCCCGCAGAGAATGGACTGCCGGGCCTTTGCCCCGGTTGAGCATCCGGTACTGGATGCAGCTGTGGTCGGCGGCAACCCCCATTTCGCCCCCCAGGGCGTCCAATTCCCGCACCAGGTGGCCTTTTCCGGTTCCACCGATGGCGGGATTACAGGGCATGTTGCCTACCGCATCCAGATTGATGGTAAACAGAATGGTGTGCAGTCCCAGCCGGGCGGTGGCCAGAGCCGCTTCAATGCCGGCATGGCCTGCGCCAATGACGGCAACATCGCAGCTGCCTGCGAAATAGTACATAGGGACCTCTCCTTTCCGCCTGGGTTATTCCTGCTCGGATTCCGTCTTCTTTTCCTCGGCGGGCAGCTGGAAAGGCTTGCAGACCACTTCGCAGCGGTTGATGGGCGTACCCAGAGCGTGGAATTTTTCTTCGTATCCGGTCATAATGCCCACGACGCCGTCCTTGTGCAGATCCCGGGTCAGGTTTTTGACCTCCAGGCCGCAGGCGGCGAACTCCTCCACACTGTATTCAAACAGGGGGGCATTGTCGGTTTTGAAGTGGATTTCGCCATTCTCCCGCACTACCCGGCAGTACTTGTCCAGGAAGGAGCGGTGGGTCAGACGGCGTTTGGCATTTTTCTTCCGGGGCCAGGGGTCGGGGAAGTTGATAAACAGCCGGTCGATTTCTCCGGCGGCAAAAATATCCTCAATGGCTGCCACATCCATGTCGATGTAGAACACATTGGTCAGTCCCAGGGACTTGGCCTTTTCCATGGCAACCACCATGGCTTCCCGGCAGCGCTCCACGGCAATCAGCAGCACGTCGGGATTTGCCTGGGCAGTTTCGGCGGTGAATTTTCCCTTGCCGCAGCCCACCTCAACCCATAGGGCGGTGGCATCGGGTTTCAGACTTTTCCAGGAGCCTTTGCGTAGGGCAGGCTCTTCAATCCGGTAGGCGGCGCACTTCTCCATTCGGGGCTCTAAGTTGCGCATTCTTCTCATTCTCATAGGCAATTCCTCCATTTTCTCAGCTTTTTATTATAACAGAGCCGGGGCCTTCCGTCAAAGAAAATCTATGGTTTTCCGAAATTTTCTCCAAAAAATCGGTGCTATGGTGCAAAGGGGAGATTTTTTGCCAAACCCATGGAAATTTGGTTATGACCGTGGTATACTAAGGAAAAATTTGCGAGGAGGCCTTGCCATGCAGCGTGAAGCCTTGGAACAGAAGCTTGCCGAATTTCCCCTGTACAGCTACGATTTTCTAAGCCCGGAAGAACTGGAATTTTCCGACCGCATCCGCTGGATCTGCCAGCATGAGTGCCCCATGTACGGAAAAACCTGGGCCTGCCCTCCCGGAGTGGGAGAAGTGGAAAGCTGCAAGGCAAAGTGCCTTTCTTATGACAGCTGCCTGATGATTGCCACGATTACGGAAGTGACAGATATCAGCAGCATTGAGGAAACCCTGGACACCCGGCCGGAGCATGAGAAGATTACCAACCAGGTTCGGGATGCCATGCGGGAACTGGGGGTCAATCCCTACATTCTGTCTACTCAGGCCTGCGCCATCTGTGAGCGCTGTGCCATTCTGGATGGGATGCCCTGCCGGATGCCGGGAAAGATGCACCCTTGTGTGGAAAGCCACGGCATCAATGTGATTCCCATGCTGGAAAGCCGGGGATTGGATTTCCAATACGGCTCCAATGTTGTGACCTGGATTTCTCTGCTGTTCTTTAACGAAACATAACACAAACCCCTTCGGAAAAACCGAAGGGGTGTTTTTCTTATTGCCGGGCCAGCCATGCCAGGGCTTCCGGGGTGTCGGCATCTTGCAGCTGCTTACCGTCGGTAAGATGCAGAAGCCTGACGGATGCGGGATATTTCTTAGCCAGCACGCCGCCGCCTTTTCCGGCGGGCAGGGTTTTCAGCTCCGGAAAAGCCCACCGGGGGAAAAACACCGGCGCGCCGGGGATTCCCTCAAAAGC
>USHP01000282.1 GCA_900554625.1 uncultured Eubacteriales bacterium
CAGCAGTTCCACAATCAGCTTGCGGTGCTTGCGCAGCCGCTCGGTGTGGGTATAAATCACCATGCCGTCCCGGGGTTCCTCGGAGCAGGAAGCAAAGCAGCGGCCCCGGTCATCTTCTACCGTACACAGACGGCAGGCGCCGAAGATGGAAAGCTCCGGCTGATAGCACAGCGTGGGGATCTCAATGCCAGCCTTGCGAATGATGGTCAGCAGGTTTTTTTCGTTGGTAAATTCTACCTTTTTTCCATTGATCGTAATCGTACCCATTGTATCCCCTCCTTATGCTTCCACATAGATGGCATCGAAAGCACAGTTATCTTTACATGCGCCGCACTTGATGCACTTGTCGGAATCGATGGTGTAGGGCTTCTTGACCACGCCGGAAATAGCGTTGACCGGGCAGTTCCGGGCACACTTGGAGCAGCCCTTACAGAATGCCGGGTTAATCACATACCGCCGCAGCGCCGTACAGGTCTTGGCCCGGCACTTCTTGTTGACGATATGCTCCACGTATTCATCCCGGAAGGTAGACAGGGTAGACAGTACCGGCAGCGGCGCAGACTTGCCCAAGCCGCACAGAGCCATGGTCTGAATCATGGTTGCCAGTTCTTCCAAGGTATCCAGATCTTCCAGCTTGCCCTGACCGTTGACGATCCGCTCCAGAATCTCCAGCATCCGCTTGGTGCCCTCCCGGCAGGGAGTACACTTACCGCAGGATTCCCGCTGGGTAAAGGACATGAAGAACCGGGCAACTTCCACCATACAGGTATCCTGGCCCATAACCACCATGCCGCCGGAGCCGACGATGGCGTTGAATTTCTTCACGGAGTCAAAGTCCAGAGGCTCGTCCAGGTGCTTCTCCGTCAGACAGCCGCCGGAGGGACCGCCGATCTGAACCGCCTTGAACTCTGCGCCGTTCTTCAGACCGCCGCCGATGTCAAAGATAATCTGCCGCAGGGTAGAGCCCATAGGCACTTCGATCAGGCCGGTGTTCTCAATGGCACCCGTCAGGGAGAAGGTCTTGCATCCGGGGCTGCCGGGGGTACCGATGGAACGGAACCAGTCGGCGCCCTGGAGGATGATCTTGGGCACGTTGGCGTAGGTTTCCACGTTATTGAGCACCGTGGGCTTTTCCCACAGACCCTTTTCTACGGTTCTGGGGGGTTTGGTACGGGGCATACCCCGGTTGCCTTCGATGGAGGCAGTCAGGGCAGAACCTTCGCCGCAGACGAAAGCGCCTGCGCCCCGGTTGATATGCATATGGAAGCTGAAATCGGAGCCCAGGATGTTGTCACCCAGCAGTCCCCGCTCCTCCAGCTGGGCAATGGCGTTGCGCAGCCGGGCCACGGACATTGGATATTCCGCACGAACATAGATGTAGCCGTTGTCTGCCTTTACGGCGTAACCGGCAATCATCATGCCTTCAATCAGCTTGAAGGGGTCGCCTTCCATAACGGAGCCGTCCATGAATGCGCCGGGGTCGCCTTCGTCGCCGTTGCAGACCACATAGCGCACCTGCTCCTTCTGACGGGCTACCTGCTTCCACTTCCGGCCGGTGGGGAAGCCGCCGCCGCCACGGCCCCGGAGGCCGGACTTGTCCACTTCCTCAATGACCTCGTCCCGGGTCATCTCAAACATGGCCTTCTTCAGTGCGGAGAAACCGCCGGAAGCCAGATACTCGTCCAGGGACTCGGAGTCGAACTTGCCGCAGTTTTCCAGAACAATCCGGGTCTGCTTGGCAATGAAGGGGATCTCGTCGGGCTGGACATAAGCCTTTTCACCCTTCTTATACAGCAGCCGCTCGATGATCTCATCGCCCAGCACGCTTTTTTCGAAAATATCAGCGCAGTCTTCAGGCTGTACTTTGATGTACTGAATGACTTTGTCGCCCTTCTGAATCCGAACCAGAGGGCCCAATTCGCAGAAGCCCTGGCAGCCGGTCTTCTTCACGCCCACAACTTTTTCGTCGTGTCCGCCGCAGGGGGAAAATACCAGCTGGACACCCGGGGTGTCCTTTACCAGGTTTTCAAAAATCTCATAGGTCACCTGGGAGCCGGTGGCAATACATCCGGTGCCGGAGCAGACCAGAATCCGGCAATCATAATTTTTGATCTCCTGGCAGGCCTTCTCAGTGGCCTGTACCAAATCTTCAACCGTCTTCATCATCAGCCTTTACCTCGCAATTCCTCGATGAGTGCCAATGCCTTCTCCGGAGTCATGGAAGGATAAACCTGCTCGTTGACCATCATGGTGGGAGCCAGGCCACAGGCGCCCAGGCAGGAAACCGTCTCTACCGTGAAGAGCATGTCGTCGGTGGTATGCTTCTTCTTGCTCAGGCCCAGTTCCTTCCACAGCGCTTCCAGCACCGGGGTGGAATGGCGCACATGACAGGCGGTGCCGTCACAGACCTTAATGACATACTTGCCCTTTGCTTCAAAGGAGAAATTCTCATAGAATGTGGCAACCGAATAAGCTTTAGCCTCGGTGATCCCGATTTTCCCGGCCACATAGCTCAGAAGTTCCGCCGGAAGATATCGGTACTCTGCCTGAATATCCTGCATGATGGGAATCAGGGAGCGGGCATCCGGGACATATCGGGCAATGATCTCGTCCGTTTTGCTGTAGTACGATGATGGCAGCATGGTGATGTTAACCTCCTTACGCTCTGTAAAAAGCGATTTTCGGGATGGGATGTACCTCGTTCATTATACCAGAAACCAAGTTCGTTTTCCATGAGCTTATTTCCCAGAAAGAATCGGCATAATTTGTAAGTGTCTACAATTCTGCAGGATTATATCGACATATGTCGAAAATAGGCTCATCTGTCCCTCGGTTTTGGTGCACCTTCTCCAAAAAACAGCGTCCGGAGAATCCAAACTGGATTCTCCGGACAGCCAATCGATTCATTTAGGGCAACACCGCATAATGGGGTAAGGAGATTCGGCGAGAGATTTTGACCC
>USHP01000283.1 GCA_900554625.1 uncultured Eubacteriales bacterium
GGATTCGGGGGCAACACCCCTGGGTTCTGTTTTTTCTCCCGGTGGGCGGTCTTATGACTCTGGGACTCTACCGCCTTTTCCGTCTGCGGGGAAATCGGGGAACCAATGAGGTGATCGATGCCATTTTAAATGATGGAAATGTACGCACCGCAGTAGCCCCGGTCATTTTCCTGTCAACTGTCATTACCCATTTTTTGGGCGGTTCCGCCGGACGGGAGGGCGCTGCACTGCAGCTGGGCGGCTCTTCCGGCTCACTGTTGGGAAAACTGCTGCATTTGAAAGAAAATGAACGGGTCGTGCTGACCATGGCCGGCATGGCAGCGGTGTTTGCCGGATTGTTTGGAACACCTTTGACAGCGACTCTGTTTACCATGGAGTTTGCGTCTGTGGGAATTATTTTCTCCCCGGCGCTGCTGCCGTGTTATCTGGCGGCGATTTCCGCCAGCCATGTGTCCGGGATTCTGGGCGTCCATGCAGAAACCTTCCCCTTGGAGAAAGCCGCTGCGTTCACTGTAGTTGAAGGTGCCCAGCTTCTGGCTCTGTCGGTGCTGATTGGCGTCCTGGGAATGGTAATGTGCTACAGTTTCCACCAGGCGGAGCATCTAGCGAAGAAACGGATTCCCAATGACATGCTGCGGATTGTCATGGGCGGCGCTGCGGTGATCGTGATGACTCTGCAGGTAGGAGATCAGCGCTACAGCGGTGCCGGAATGGATATGGCACTGAAGGCAGTGGAGGGAGAGGCAAACTGGTATGACTTCCTGCTGAAACTGCTCTTTACAGCAATTACTCTCTCCGCCGGATTCAAAGGCGGCGAAATTGTCCCCACGTTCTGTATTGGCGCAACCTTTGGCTGCGTGGTGGGAGGATTGCTGGGACTGGACCCGGGACTTGCCGGAGCTTTGGGACTGGTGGGTCTGTTCTGCTGTGTCACCAACAGCCCCATTGCGGCGCTGATTCTCAGTATTGAAATGTTCGGCAGTGCCAATCTGCATTTGTTCGCCCTGGTGGGTGTCATTGGTTTCGTGATTTCCGGAAACTGGGGACTGTATTCCTGTCAGATCATCCAGTTCTCCAAATCCCGCATGGTCAAACGAAGCAGTGCGGAAAAAGAGGTCGAGAACCTTCCGGAGTAACAAAAAATTGCCCCCTTGCATGGCTTACCGGGCAGATTCCCGGCAGCAGGCAAGGGGGAATGTTTTTTAGGGATGTTCTTTTCCGTCCCGGTAATTTGCCATCACGTCGCTGAAAACTTCCTTGTTTGACGGCGGCGTCCAGGTAATGGCATTGGCTCCGGCGGCAATGGTAGCCAGCACACTTTCGTCGGTAGGTCCGCCGCTGGCCATAATCGGAATGTCCGGATACATGCTCCGAACCTGACGCACCAGATCGGCGGTATTGGCTCCGGCTGCCACATTCAGTATGGAGGCTCCGGCTTCGATTTGCTTATGCACATCTTCACACCAGCGGGTCACGGTTACCACAATGGGGATATCCACATTTTCCGACAGCTGGGCAATGACTTCCGGCGCGGTAGGGGCGTTTACCACAAGCCCCACAGCACCCTGCATCTCGGAGAAAACACCAAGGGTGACCACTCGCTTGCCCTTGGTCAAACCGCCGCCCACGCCGGCAAAAACGGGAATGTCCGCAGCTGTCAGCAGCGCCTGGTTGATAATGGGCTGGGGGGTAAAGGGATAAACCGCCAGAATGGCGTCGGCATTGAGATTGCGCAGAATCGCCAGATCGGTGGTAAAGGCCAGGGACTTAATTCTGCGTCCAAACAGGATAATGCCGCTGCACTTCCAGATGGCCTCCGGAACACGAAGGGAGAATTTGCGAAGGGTTCCGTCAATGCGGGGAGGGGCTGCTTTTTCGATGATGTTCATAGGCACCTCTTTTCTGGGTACTTCCGAAGAAGTGAAACACGGATAAACGTATTGAAATTATTGTACCATATTGCTTTCGCTGCTTCGGTGAAGTTTTTGTAAAAAAGAACAAAAAATGTTTTACTTGCAGCCTCAAGACAATTCTGCCCAGAAAAAGACTGTGCGCCGAAATCTTACATTCGGCGCACAGTTTTCGTTGATATGGTTGCTATTTTGCCAGCAGTCCGTCAATAAACTGATTGGCGGCCCGGGCGGAACGCCCACCGCGGCCCAGAGCATAGCGCTCTGCCAGGGCATCCAGCTGGCTTTCTTCCATTTGAATGCCCTTTTCTTTTGCCAGGTGATGAACAATGCCCAGGTAGGTTTTCTTGTCCGGCTTCTGGAAGGTTACCTGAATGCCGAACCGTTCAGACAGCGACAGCAGTTCCTGCATGGTGTCGTTGCGATGCACATCGTCCCCATCCCGGTCGAAGAAGGTTTCCTTCACCAGATGCCGCCGGTTGGAGGTGGCGTAAATCACAATGTTCCGGCTCTTGGCGGAAACACTGCCTTCCAGTATGGCCTTCAGGGCGCTGAAGTTGTCGTCATCTTTCTGGAAGGACAGGTCGTCGATAAAAAGGATGAACTTCAGCGGATTGCTGTTCAGCTCGTCCAGAATGGCAGGAATGGCGTGCAGCTGTTCCTTGCGTACTTCCAGAATCCGCAGCCCCTTGTAGGCCAGCTCGTTGACTACCGCTTTCACAGTGGAGGATTTTCCGGTACCTGCATCGCCGGTGAGCAGGATATTGGCAGCAGGCTTGCCGGAGAGCAGCGCCAGAGTGTTGTCCAGAATAATCTGCTGCTCCCGCTTGTAGTCAATCAGGGAAGAAAGGCGAATCTTGTCCGGATTATGGACAGGGACAATCTGCCCGTTGTCTCCCACATAGAACATCCGGTGACGGGCATAGATGCCATAACCCAGCTTGCCGATGTTTTCGCACCGGCGGCGATAGCTGGCGGCAACATCCACCGGTTCTGTCTGAAATACCGGCAGATAC
>USHP01000284.1 GCA_900554625.1 uncultured Eubacteriales bacterium
CAAGAGTACGGACTACGCAGGAGGGAGTGTAGAACTCACCGGCAAGCTTTCCTTCCTGTTCCGCAAACTTGGAAAGGCAGTATTCGTAGGTGCGCCCGAGTATATCCTTGCTGTTCCCGTGTTCGATCATCTGAATGTTGGTGAAGAGGTCAACGACTTCTCCGAGCCTTCTCTTATCCAGCTCGGGACGGGCAAAGTTCTTCGGGAGAATATCTTTGAGACGGCTGTTTTCCTTCTCAATACTGCGCATGGCATCATCAATCACAGTACCGATTTCAGGCGTGTGTGCAGCAGCAGAAATGACACTCCACCGGGCATTCTCCGGCACAAAGAAGATGTTCTCGGCGGTGTATTCGTCCTTGTCCTCCTCGAAGCCGTCGCCCTCTTCCACCAGTTCGTTGTGCTTGGCCTCGAAGCGGTCGGAAATGTATTTGAGGAAGATCAGGCCCAGCACCACGGACTTGTATTCCGAGGCGTCCATATTGCCACGCAGCACGCAGGCCGCATCCCAGATCTGTTTTTCAAAGCCGATGTTGGCATTGGTGTTTGTTGCCATAAATGACGCTCGCTTTCGTTTGTAATTATGAACGGAAGGACATAGCCCCGGAAGCCTTTTGCCCTTCATGCATGCAGGCATGCTCCGGCTTTATTGCTCCGCTGCAACGCCGGACTTCATCCATGCATCCACTTCGCTGATTTTAAATTTCCACAGCCTTCCGATTTTTGCAGCGGGCATGCCTCTTTTATCTATCCAGGCAAGCACCGTATCCCGGCTGACGCCGAGATATTCGCAAATTTCCTTCATGGAGCACCAGCGTTCGATGTAAGCATCCATTGATAAACCCTCGCTTTCGGGCAAATGCATTCTTTCCCAGACATCATACTATGAAGTCTGTCTGAAATCAACGATTTTTGAAGGTTTATGTGGGATAAAGAAGTTTATCTTTGATTTCAATGTGCTTGCGACAAATGAAGTGGTTTCCACTGTGCCTTGCCCACAGGTACGAAGCATATCCCTGCCCACGCTCTGCAAAACCGGCCGTCATTCTTGCGCATCCCAGGCGGCAATCCCTCCTCCCGTTTTTCTGCCGGTCCAAGCAGGACATAAACCGCATCGCCCGCCCCGCTTCCCCCGTCAGCCACGCCGGCAGGTATAACACACTACACCTTGCAAGCAAGGTCGTGTGCCAAAGGGGAGGCATAGGCCCCCTTTGGAAACCCCCGGTTTTGCCTGTGTTGCCCTTGGAGCGCATTTCTGCGCCCTCTCCATCCCTACAAAACCCAAAGAAACGGTGCAGGCCTGCGGACCAGAATGAAGCAAGCGGATATAAAAAATCATGCTTTCGGGTTGCTTTCCTTTGATATATGGGTTACAATAAAATCAACCCGTATAGGAGGTTGTTCCATGAAAGAAGTGGGTAAGCGTTTGAAAGCCCTTCGGGAGAGTCTGGGCCTTTCGCAGGTAAAAATGGCCGAGGCCCTAGGCTCCACACAGTCCAGCATCAATCGCTATGAGAATGGCCAGTCTACCCCGCCCGTGGCGCTGTTCCGCCGTTATGCGGATTACTTTGATGTGTCGCTGGATTATATCTTTGCCCGCACGGACAAGCCACAGGGGATCACCTACGCATTTAAGCCCAAAGCCGCCCCGGAACGGGAAGAAATGCGCCGTTTCATTGAAATGTGTTTTGACCCCCAATCCCCCATGCATGAGAAGCTGAAAGAAACCCTGTTTCGTATGATGGAGGGTGACCAATGAAGGCTGTGATCTACGCCCGCTATTCCTCCGACAATCAGCGGGAAGAAAGTATTGAAGGCCAAATCCGGGAGTGTACCGCCTTTGCCGAGAAGAACGGTATCACCATCCTGCGCCACTACATTGATCGAGCCTTTTCTGCCAAGACCGACAACCGCCCGGAATTTCAGAACATGATTAAAGACAGCGGCAAGCGTCTGTTTGATATGATTATTGTCTGGAAGCTGGACAGGTTTGCCCGAAACCGCTATGACAGTGCCCGTTATAAAACCGCTCTGAAAAAGAACGGGGTCAAGGTGGTGTCTGCCACCGAGGTCATTTCCGATGGGGCTGAGGGGATCATTCTGGAAAGCGTGCTGGAGGGTTATGCCGAATACTACTCCGCCGACCTGTCCGAAAAGGTAGTCCGGGGCATGACGGAGAACGCCTTGAAATCCAAGTATAACGGCGGCACTCGTCCTATCGGCTATCTGATTGATAATGACCAGTATTTTCAAATTGACCCGCTCACCGCTCCCTTTGTCCGGGAGGCATTCCAGCGTTATGACGAGGGAGCCACCATGACCGCTATCCGTGACTGGCTCAACGAGCAGGGTGTGAAGAACACACGAGGTCAGAAGATGACCTACAACAGCGTACAGCACCTTTTGAACAATCGCCGCTATATCGGGGAGTACACCTACCGAGACGTTGTTGTGCCGGATGGTATTCCAGCCATTGTCCCCCAAGATCTCTTTGAACGGGTGCAGGAGAAGCTGGCAAAGAACAAGAAAGCCCCGGCCCGCCACAAGGCTGAGGACGAATATCTGCTGACAACGAAGTTGTTCTGCGGCTACTGCGAGGCCTATCTCTATGGAGAAAGTGGTACCAGCCATACGGGGAATATTCACCGCTATTACAAGTGTATATCGGTGAAAAAGAAGCGCGCCAATTGCCGCAAGAAGTCTGTCCGCAAGGAATGGATCGAGGATCTGGTGGTCACCGAAACCATGAAGATGGTGATGGACGATAAGGCGATTGAGGCCATTGTGTCTATGCTGATGGACTTGCAGGACAGGGAGAATGTCAACCTGCCGCTCTATGAACAACAGCTACGAGAGGCGGACACAGCCATTCAAAACCTGCTGAATGCCATCCAGCAGGGTATCTTGACCAAGTCCACGAA
>USHP01000285.1 GCA_900554625.1 uncultured Eubacteriales bacterium
AATCAGATTGTAATTTAGCTTTATTAGATGGAAAGACAGTCGCTATTATTGGTTATGGGTCACAAGGTCATGCACATGCATTGAACTTAAAAGAGTCTGGAGTTCATGTCATTGTTGGTTTATATGAAGGATCTAAATCATGGGCTAAGGCTGAAGCTCAGGGATTTGAAGTTTATACTTCAGCTGAAGCTGCTAAAAAAGCAGATATTATCATGATTTTAATTAATGATGAATTACAAGCTAAATTATATAAAGAATCAATTGAACCAAATCTTGAAGAAGGAAATATGTTAATGTTCGCTCATGGATTTAATATCCATTTTGGACAAATCGTACCACCTAAAAATGTTGATGTAACTATGATTGCACCAAAAGCACCAGGACATACAGTGCGTAGTGAATACTTAGCTGGTAAAGGTACACCATGTTTAGTTGCAGTTGAACAAGATGCAACTGGTAGAGCTAAAGATATTGCTTTAGCATATGGTCTAGCAATTGGTGGAGCTAGAGCTGGAGTTTTGGAAACTACATTTAGAACAGAAACAGAAACTGATTTATTTGGAGAACAAGCAGTATTATGTGGTGGGGTATGTGCTTTAATGCAAGCTGGTTTTGAAACTTTAGTTGAAGCTGGATATGATCCAAGAAATGCATATTTTGAATGTATCCACGAGATGAAGCTGATCGTCGACCTGATCTACCAGTCCGGCTTCAGCGGCATGCGCTACTCCATCTCCAACACCGCCGAGTACGGCGACTACATCACCGGCCCCAAGATCATCACCGCCGAGACCAAGAAGGCCATGAAGAAGATCCTCTCCGATATCCAGGACGGCACCTTTGCCAAGGACTTCCTGCTGGATATGTCCTCCGCTGGTTCCCAGGTGCACTTCAACGCCATGCGCAAGCTGGCCAGCGAGCATCCTTCCGAAATCGTGGGCGAAGAGATCCGCAAGCTCTACAGCTGGAGCGATGAGGACAAGCTGATCAACAACTGATTGTTACCACAGGAGGGGCTCTGCCCCTCCTTCTGTGGATTTTTCGATATTTCAGAAAGTGGGAATTTCCTATGATCAAAGACACAATCGTAAACGGTCCCCAGAATGCGCCCCATCGCAGCCTCTATCACGCTTTGGGGCTGACCCACGAGGAACAGCAGCGGCCTCTGATCGGCATTGTCAGTTCCTACAATGAAATCGTTCCCGGCCACATGAACCTGGACAAAATCGTAGAAGCGGTGAAACTGGGCGTTGCCATGGCCGGCGGCACTCCCATCGTCTTCCCTGCCATCGCCGTCTGCGACGGCATTGCCATGGGCCACGAGGGTATGAAGTACTCTCTGGTAACCCGGGATCTGATTGCCGACTCCACCGAAGCTATGGTCAAGGCCCACGGCTTTGATGGTCTGGTGATGGTACCCAACTGCGACAAAAACGTGCCGGGTCTGCTGATGGCAGCTGCCCGAGTGAACATCCCCACTATTTTCGTCAGCGGCGGCCCCATGATGGCCGGTCGGGTCGATGGCAAGAAAACCAGCCTGTCCAGCATGTTTGAGGCGGTAGGCGCCTACTCTGCCGGAAAAATTGACGAAAATCAGCTGCGGGTCTGTGAAGAAAACACCTGCCCCACCTGCGGTTCCTGCTCCGGCATGTACACCGCCAATTCCATGAACTGCCTGACGGAAGTTCTGGGCATGGGTCTGCGGGGCAACGGTACCATTCCTGCGGTTTACTCTGCCCGGATTGAGCTGGCAAAGCATGCGGGTATGCAGATCATGAACCTGGTAAAGGAGAATATCCGCCCCCGGGATATTATGACTGCCGCAGCCATTCGCAACGCCTTGACTGCGGATATGGCGCTGGGCTGCTCCACCAACTCCATGCTCCATCTGCCCGCCATTGCCAACGAGTGCCAGGTGGAATTCAACCTGGATATGGCCAACGAAATCAGTGCCAAGACTCCCAACCTGTGCCACCTGGCTCCCGCAGGTCCCACTTATATGGAAGATCTGAACGAAGCCGGCGGCGTATATGCGGTTCTGAAAGAACTGACCAAGGGCAATCTGCTGGACACCTCGGTAATGACCGTCACAGGTAAAACTTTGGGCGAAAACATTGCCACGGCATATAACCGGGACCCCTCGGTCATCCGCCCGTATGAGAATCCCTACTCCCCCACCGGCGGCATTGCGGTGCTGCGGGGCAATCTGGCTATGGAAGGCAGCGTTGTCAAGCGCAGCGCCGTTCTTCCGGAAATGCTGGTACACGAAGGACCTGCACGGGTATTTGAATGTGAAGAAGACGCCCAGGCTGCCATCAATGCCGGAAAAATCCAGCCTGGTGATGTGGTGGTCATCCGTTACGAAGGCCCCAAGGGCGGCCCCGGTATGCGGGAAATGCTGAATCCCACCTCCGCCATTATGGGCATGGGCCTGGGCAACAGCGTGGCGCTGATTACCGACGGCCGGTTCAGCGGCGCTACCCGTGGTGCCTGCATTGGTCACGTCTCTCCCGAAGCTGCTGCCGGCGGCGTGATCGGCGTGGTTCAGGAAGGTGACATCATCCACATTGACATTCCGGGCAGCAAGCTGGAACTGAAGATCTCCGACGAAGAGCTGGCCGCCCGGATGGCGAACTTTGTTCCCAAGAAGAAGGAGCTGTCCGGTTATCTCAAGCGCTATGCTGCCCTGGTTTCCAGCGGCGCCAAGGGCGCAATTTTGAATGTATGACAAAAAACAGTCTTTCCCAATTACAGATTCGCCTGCACTCTCTGGCGATTTTCCGCAATCTTCTGACCGATCCCGTGATGGAGAGTCTGCTCGCGTATCTGGAAGCCCTCCAGAGCGCACCTCTTTCTCATGCGGTATCCTGTTACAGTCAGTTTGTCTCCCGGCTCTACGCCGCCGGG
>USHP01000286.1 GCA_900554625.1 uncultured Eubacteriales bacterium
TGTTTTGCCCCTATCCCCAGAGGAGATTTATGAGCAGAAGGCAGCAAGAGAACGACTGCACGCGGCAGTAAACGCTCTTTCCGGTAAGCAAATCAAGCGAATTCATGCTTATTTCTTTTTAGGGATGAGCATAGCCGAGATTGCCGGCAGAGAAGGCGTAAGCAGGAATGTTGTTGGGAAAAGCATCCGAGGCGGCCTAAAGCGATTAGAAAGAATATTGAAAAATCAGGAGTAAGGGGATGGATTTTCCTTAAAAATTGTCCTGATTATTGAAGGGATCAAAAATGCGTCCCTGACGCACCTTGACAATCGAATACGCGGTGTTACAGGTACAATCCCCCGCGCGGCGGAGCGGCGAACGGGGCGGCGCGACGATGGCGCAGGCCGGAGCGATCCACGCATCCCGTTGACCCTGCCGTGGCAGGCAGGTGCGCGACGATGCCGCGCGGGGATAATGAGACTTCTACTACGGCCTCCCACTGACTTGAGGGGGAGTCCCTGCGGTATGCGCCCGTCCGGGGGACGGCGGTACAGGCGGGGCTATGTTGCGGATGGAGCCGTCCGCAGCCTGTAACATCCCCAGGGCCAGCGGGAAGCCTGCCGGGGCGCAGGGCAAATACGGCGAATTCCCGCCTCTGATCCATTTGCCACGATGCTGTTTTGAGAAAAGGGGGATGGATATGGCCCGAATGCCAGACGGCCGTGCCCTTCGGCACTGCCCGGATGTTATGGACATCACGGAGATGTGCCGCGTATTGGACATCAGCACCAAGACCGGCTATCGGTTGCTGAAAAACGGAGACATTTCGTCATTGAAGATCGGCAGGGCCTATCGGATCCCCAAAGCCCATCTCCTGGCGTATCTCAAGATTAGAAAAGTAAGCGGGCTATGGTAGCCCCTCCATAACCTTGCCGCCCGCATGCGCCGGTGCTATGCTTGGTCTGTCAACGGCAGGAATCCAGGCTGCAAAAAGGAGGGACAACCATGATCGCAGGGCACCTGCAAGAAAAAAAGGGATTGTACTACATGGTCCTGAGCTATAAGGACAAAAGCGGGAAACGGGTATCAAAATGGCTGCCGACGGGATTGCCCGTGAAAGGGAACAAAAAACGCGCCGAAGACATGCTGATGGCCGCCCGCGCCGAATTTGTGGCGGGAGAAGCCGCTATTGACCGCGATATGCCGTTTTCCAGCTATCTCGTCCAATGGATGGAGATCGCGCGGAGCACCTTAAAGCCCAACACGGCTGCCGGATATGCGAGCATGATTCAGAATCCGATTGCACCGTACTTTCAGCAGCGGGGCATCACGCTGGGCGGATTGCAGGCGGTAGACATTCAGATGTTCTACACCAGTCAGCTCAAGCGCGTATCCGCCAATACCGTCATCCACTACCACGCGATCATCCACAGGGCGCTCAAATACGCTGTTAAGACGGACCTCATTGACGTCAATCCGGCGGACAAGGTGGAGCGGCCCAGGAAGGACCGGTTTACCGCCTCGTTTTACGACGGCAACGAGGTGAACCGGCTATTCCAGGTCGCGCGGGGAACCCCGCTGGAACTGCCGGTCATGCTGGCGGCATTCTACGGACTGCGTCGCAGCGAGGTGGTGGGGCTCAAATGGGATGCGATTGATTTTGAGAACAAAACCATCGCCATCCGGCACACGGTGACGGCCTGCGCTGAAAAGGGCAGGCGCATCGAAGTGGCGGCCGATACGACCAAGACGGCCTCCAGCCGGCGGACCCTCCCGTTGGTGCCGGCTTTTCAAACGAAGCTGGCCGCGTTAAAGGAGCAGCAGGAGAAGAACCGCATACTGTGCGGCCGCTCCTATTGCACGGATTACCTGGGCTACGTTCTGGTGGATGCAATGGGAAACCGCCTGAAGCTGAGCTACATCAGCACGGCCTTTCCCGCACTGCTCAAGCGCAACGGGCTTCGGCCCATCCGCTTCCACGACCTGCGCCACAGCTGCGCCAGCCTGCTGCTGAAAAACGGCGTCCCCATGAAGCAGATTCAGGAGTGGCTGGGGCACAGCGACTTCAGCACGACCGCCAACATCTACGCCCACCTGGACGCCGGGTCCAAGCTCACCTCTGCACAGGCAATGGAAAAGGGATTGGGGATGAGCTCCGAAGTCCTTATAGAATAAGGGTTTCGGGCCATGGCGGGAGAGCTTTGGAGAGGAACGCCGGAGCGAATGAAAAAAGGCTTTCCCCGCTGTGGGGGAAAGCCTTATGGCGGAGAAGGTGGGATTCGAACCCACGGACCGGTTATTAGCCGGTTTACCCGATTTCGAGTGAATAGATGTACTCGAAAGATAAGAGAAAATAACGGAAGATAGTGGAGGATAAGAGACGTTAAAACCCTTGATTTTTAAGGGGTTTGACGTCTCTTATCCTCTATTTTTGTTGTCTGAAAAGGCTTCTGTAAATCATGATGTTTTGAGCTTTTTTCGGAAGAAAAGAGAGAACCAGGAGAGAACTGGTTTCGATTTCAAAGCAACATTGTGACCGTTCAATGGGATCGAATTTACCTAAGATAGTTTGAGCATGCTGCGATTCACCTGCCGTTGACAATGAACCAGAAGGGTGAATGTCATGCAGCGAAAGAGCGATATCAGGAAGATGCTTCAAGGATACCCCAGCTATATCAGCAAGGAGCAACTCTGCAAAATCTGTCATATCAGCAAGCGTACCGCATTACGCCTGCTGGAAGATGGAAGCATCCCCTGCAAGAGTAACGGGAAACAAACCCGTAAATTTCAGATTGCGCTTGCTGATGTAGAGGCGTTTCTGCTTAAGAGACAAGCCAGAATAAAAATAAACCCACGAGAAGCCCGTAATGTTTATCGTCCAATGAGCGCAGAAATGAAAAGCCTGCTGCCGCATGTTGTCACGG
>USHP01000287.1 GCA_900554625.1 uncultured Eubacteriales bacterium
TCTGAATGTCAGTGCTGGAATTATCGCTGATCCCGCCATTGGCCCGCACGATGGCGTTGCCGCTGACGGTCACTGTGGGTGTGCCGTTGCCGGTCGCGCTACTGCCAAAAACATATTTAATTCCAGCATCGCTTCCGCTGGCGGTCAATTTCCCGCCGTTTACGGTAAGGGAAGCCGTGGAACTTCCGCCAGACCGCAGTATGATGCCCTGTGCCACATTATTTGTGGCAGTCACATCAACATTATTGATGGTTAGTTCCGCTTTGCCGTCGTTGCTTTGTACTTGAATTCCAGAGAAGCTGCCGCCACCTGTTCCTTCTGTGGTCAGACTGCCGGTACCGCTGATTGACAGCGAAGCATCTCCAAATTTCGAGAACACGTAGATTCCAGACGCTCCGGAAACTTTGTTCTCCTCCTCCAACTCGATCGTCAGTGAAACGGCGCTGCCTGACATGGCTTCTGCGTAAATCCCGTTCTCGTTACTGCTTGAAATGTTCACATTGTGCAGCGTCAGGGTTCCATTGCCGTCGTAGTGTATGTAGCTATCTGCCGTTGGTTTATCCAGTTGTGAGGTCCAATTTGTCCCACCGTCACTGGATGTCCAATAGGCAGCGTTATCAGAATATTCTGTCTTCGCAACATCTGTGTTACCCACATAAAGGGAATAAGGCCTATCGTTTCCCGCCGGCAGCATCGTAACCTGCTCTACCACCACTGCAACAGCGAGGGGGGCAGCCCCTTCTTCCAGGGCATAGCCATCGGGCAGGTTGGCATCCGTGATTTCCTCTTTCAGATGCAGCTTGCCGTCATCGCTCAGAGCCTGCATGGAATCCACCCAGGTCCAGTTTTCGACGGTAACCACATCAGCCGCCGGAGGGGTGGAGTCGGTGGGAGCTGTGGTATTTCCCGTGGTATCGGTTGTGGTGTCTCCCGTGGTATCAGCAGGGGCATCGGCCACGGGCTGCTGAGGAATCAGCTTGACCTTTACTTCCAGAGCAGGCACATTCTCACCCAGGGTATAGTCCTGGGCAATCTCAGCCTTGAAGGTAAACTCGCCGCTGGTAGCAGGAGCAGTAAACTCGTTGCAAAGCCAGTTTACCACACTGATGTTTACCCCATCCTTTCCATCCACCGAAGCGGTGATGGCAGTCGGCAGCATAACGGTTACGCCGCTGTAATCCACCGGGCCCTCCCCGGTAGGCAGTTCCAGCGCGCCTGCCTTCACATAGCCATTGGGGTCTACCCACTGCCAGGACGCAATGACCCCTTTGGGGGTCTGCGCCACGGGCGTGTTCTCCGGAGCCGCCGCAGTGGGCGCACTCTCCGGGACGGCAGCTTCCGTTGCCCAGGCCGGCCCAATGGCACCAATCAACAAGGTCATTGCGCACAGCAGCGCCAGGATGCCGCGCAAACCTTTTCGTTGTGTCATATGTATTCCTCCTTGCAAAACAACCCGACACTTCCGGGCTATAATATTTCAACAATATTATAGCAGGAAGCGCCGGGAGTTTCAACTGGCTTAAGAAAAACTTAGTACTTTCCAAACTGGAAAAATCTTCCAGTTTACAGCATGGACAAAATCTGATTTTTGGGGCGGAAGCCCAGGGCCTGGTTGACAATTTTTCCATCCTTCATCACAACCAGGGTGGGGATGCTGACGATGCGGAATTGGCTGGCCAGCTCCGGCTCTTCGTCGACGTTGATCTTGCCCACTTTGATGTCGGAACGCTCCTGGGCGATGGCTTCAATGGAGGGCGCCACCATCCGGCAGGGGCCGCACCAGCTGGCCCAGAAGTCCAGAAGGACGGGTTTGTCGGAATTGAGTACTTCCTGACGGAAATTGTTCTTGGTAATGGAGATGGCAGACATAATACTTCCTCCTTGGAAAGAGTTATTTTGTAATCATAGAATAGCGGATTTTTTCAAAGATTTCCGTGATAAAATCACCAATTCTTGACCTGGCAGATCAGCTGGGTCATGGTGCCCATGGGGCAGTAGACGCACCAGCTGCGGGGCTTGAACAGCACCATGGTAAGAAGCCCCAGCACCGTGGAGGTCAGCATCACGCTGTAAAATCCAAAGGCAAACTGGGCAACTCCGGGATGGAGCAGGGTGCCATGGTAGGCCCAATGCCAGGGAAGCTTGAAGGTCCACAGCAGGGTGACCACCTGGCGCAGATCCTGAGCTCCGGCAAAGACCAGATAGGTATTCCACAGCATCTGGAAGAACATAATAAAGAAGAAAATCAAAAACCCATAACGAAAGGCCTTGCTTTTCATCCAGCCGGGAATATCCCGCTTCCGGGACAGGCCGAACCGGCCCCCCAGCAGGGAAAACAGCTGCCCCCGCCCGCAATAGCGATTGCAGTAGCCCTTGGTTCCCTGGGTCAGGGAGATAATCAAGGGAATGAAGAAGCACAGCAGCCCCAGCCAGGCAAAGAGAATGTTGAAAAAGCCCAGAATCAAATAGGCTGCGGAGAAAATCCACAGATAATCATACCACTGCTTTTTCATGGCTGCACCTCCTGGATGGTGATGACGGATGCGGGGCACTCTTTGGCGCACTTGCCGCAGCCGATGCATTTTTCCTGGTCAATTTCTGCCCGGATGCCCCGGTAGATGGCGATTGCCCCCTTGGGGCAAACCTTTACGCAGCAGCCGCAGGCTACGCAGGCGGCGGTGTCCACCGATGCTTTGCGTTTTTTTCTCATTTCCATTCACTCCCGGATTTGATGGGGTGAGTATAGCACTTTCAGAAAGTGCTTTCCGTGATTTCATCACAGAGAAAAAAGGACACCGGAGAAACTCTCCGGTGTCCAGATGTTTATAGGAATTAGTACATTCCGCCGCCCTGAGCTGCTGCGGCAGCCATGGCTGCGTCGGCCTGGGG
>USHP01000288.1 GCA_900554625.1 uncultured Eubacteriales bacterium
ACCCCTTTGAATACCCCTACCGTGAAATCGTTACTTGTATCATTTTATGAGTGCAGACACATCCAAGGGCACCGGTATTGATACAATGCCAGTGCCCTTTCTTTTGCATTTTAGGGAGGGAAACAGTATTTACGAATATAAAAACGGGGCATGTCAAAACAACCGAATAACCAGGCAGAAACAAGGTGTTCGCAAGCATGACAGGCCCTTTTCTGTTCCCCTACCAAGCCACAGATTTTGAAAAAAGTCTGCGGCTTTTCTTTTGTCCAAAAGCAGGAAAGAGGCGATGGCCTATGCATTTCACTTCCGGCAGCGACCGGGCCTTTGAACAGATCATGTACAGCAAGCCCGATTTCGACCACTACGACAGCGGCGAGGCGGTCACGCTGGAGGACTTGCGGCATCTGTCGCTTTTATCTCCACCACCGGAAATATCTATTCTGCATCTATGCGGAATGTCCCTGCCATCCGGACAAGCTGACCGCCTACGACGCGGTGACATTTCAAGGGAAAGGGGTTGAGAACATGGCAGTATTCCGTGTGGGGCGCAGCAAGGGCTACACGGTGATATCCAACCACCCCCTGCGGAACAAGGACTTATCCCTGAAAGCTAAGGGCTTGTTTTCGCAAATGCTTTTCCTGCCGAAAGATTGGGACCATAAGTTGCGCAAAAAGAAAACGACACAGTTCCTGGGCATCTGGTAGAATGAACCTGCGACATTACACCTTCAGAAAGGAGCCTAGGCACCACGTCCGATAAGATTGTAACACTGAATGAGGAAGCAATCAAGGGGGAAATCCGGGAACTTGTACGCGGAAGTGTGGAAGAAACGCTGAATAACCTGCTGGAAGCGGAGGCGGACAGGCTGACCCAGGCGGCACGGTATGAGCGCAGCGAGGATCGACAGGGGTATCGCAGCGGGCATTACGACCGGAATCTCACAACGACGTCCGGAGAAGTGACGCTGCATGTGCCGCGGCTGAAGGGAATCAGCTTTGAGACAGCCATCATCGAGCGGTACAGGCGCAGGGAAAGCAGCGTGGAGGAAGCGCTCATAGAGATGTACCTGGCGGGCGTATCGGTGCGGCGTGTAGAGGACATCACAGAAGCGCTTTGGGGCAGTAAAGTATCTCCATCCACCATCAGTGAGCTGAACAAGAAAGCGTATGTCCACATTGAAGATTGGCGGAACCGTCCTCTGCAAGGTGGACGTTATCCGTATGTCTATGTGGATGGAATATATCTACGCCGCAGCTGGGGCGGAGAGTTTGAAAATGTGGCCATTCTGGTAGCAATTGCAGTTAATGAGGACGGATACCGTGAGGTTCTGGGTGCCGCAGAGGGAATGAAAGAGGACAAGGCCAGCTGGGTCAGTTTCTTTCAGTGGCTGCGTGGCCGTGGCTTGGACGGTGTGAAACTCATTGTTGGCGACAAGTGCCTTGGCATGCTGGAGGCTGTAGGAGAAGTGTTTCCTGATGCTAAATACCAGCGGTGTACCGTCCACTTTTACCGCAATGTGTTCTCCGTCACGCCTCGCTCCAAGGTGAAGCTGGTGGCCAAGATGCTCAAGGCGATCCACGCCCAGGAGAGCAAGAAAGCTGCTCGGGAGAAAGCCAAGGCTGTGGTGGAGGAACTGCGCTCCATGAAGCTGAAAGAAGCGGCCAAGAAGGTGGAGGACGGCATTGAAGAAACGCTGACCTACTGCGATTTTCCCAGCGAGCACTGGACCCGTATCCGTACCAACAATGTCATTGAGAGGCTGAACCGGGAGATCCGCCGCCGCACCCGTGTGGTTGGCAGTTTCCCGGACGGTAACTCTGCTCTCATGCTGGTCTGTGCCCGGCTGCGCCATGTAGCCGGCACCCAGTGGGGCAGCAAGAAGTACATGAACATGAAGCACCTGGAGGCGACTATTGAGGACGTCTCCATTGCTGGCTGACTTCACTCATTCCAGAGCCTGCAAACCAATTTGCGAAAAATCCTTGACACTACCGAGCCGGTTGATCCCTATACCGATGAGGATTTGAATTATAACGATGATAACAGTCGGGTATCCCAGGAGTACGCTGATGAAAGCCTGCGGAATGTGGAGTTGGTGGCTGACACTGTAGATGACTGGCAGGATGTGGAAAGAATCTATATCGGTTACCCCGTGTGGTGGGGGATTGCGGCATGGCCGGTAAATACCTTTGTAGAAGCCAATGATTTCACAGGAAAGACCGTTATTCCCTTCTGTACATCAGCAAGTTCTGGTTTGGGTGACAGTGGTGAACTGCTGGCAGAGCTTGCCGGAACCGGAGATTGGCAGGAAGGTATGCGATTCCGCTCCAGTGTTTCAGATGAAGATGTAGTAGCTTGGGTGGAGAGCCTGGAACAGTAAAATAAATAGTACGTGGTTTAAGAAAGCAGAGAGTTGAGAAGACTTTCTGCTTTTTTTATTTGGAAGGAGGTGGATTCATTGAATGAATGGGAACGCCTGCACCAGCAGGCCAAGCGGTACCAGGCAGAGTATCCTCCCGGTATCCGAATCATGTTACTGAGCATGGGCAGAGATCCCTGTCCTGTCGAAGATCAGACAAGAGGTACTGTCAAAGTGGTGGACGATATCGGAACACTGCACTGCTCGTTTGGCTGTAAACGCTAATATAAAAGTGAGCCACTTGGCTGGTTTTCGCTCATGAATAATTGAGCCACCCAAAGATGTCCCCTATAATAGTCGCAGACTATGTAGGGGGCGAATAAAGGTGGTTATCACAGTGGAAATTTACAAACAGATTCGCAAAATGCGGCTGCAGGGCATGAGTCAGCGGCAGATCGCTGCTTCTCTGCAGATCTCCCGGAATACCGTCAAGAAGTATTGGGACGGTGACAGTGTGCCCTGGGAG
>USHP01000289.1 GCA_900554625.1 uncultured Eubacteriales bacterium
GAACCCAGGTGATCTGGATGTGATTGTCTGCGCACAGCGCCGCAATAGGATCCACCACAGAGGGGTCGGCGTTTTCCGCCAGATAAACCTGACGGACCCGACCGGCCAGCACGGCTTTGCGAAGCTGCTTACTGCCCACGACCATCTTTGTCCGGGACAAATCCGGCAAAGAGCCGCAACTCGGTATTATACAATCCTTTTTCTTATCCATACAGGTACATATTATACGCGATTTTTCAAAAAAGTCAACAAAAATATGGGAAATTTTTTTGTGATAATGCCTTTTCCCAAAAGATTTGTGGGAAAACCCCATTGGAGTTTTCCCACAATGCTCTACTGTCCGCCGAGGCGAGGACAGTTGTACTTAGTTCATGGCGTTTTCGATGATTTCTTCCGGAATCCGGGGTTCGGGAGTCACGCCGGGCTGATAATCCCGGTAGGCCATCAGGCCGGAACCGGCGGGAATCAGCTTACCGATCAGCACGTTTTCCTTCAGGCCGATCAGGTGGTCAACCTTGCCCTTGATAGCGGCATCGGTCAGGACCTTGGTGGTTTCCTGGAAGGAAGCGGCGGACAGGAAGGAATCCGTTGCCAGAGCTGCCTTGGTAATACCCAGCAGCATAGCGCTGGCTTCTGCCTTGCGCAGCTCGGTTTCGCCAGCGTCGATGCGGCGCTGGATTTCATCGTTGGCATCCTCCAGTTCGAAGGTGTCCACGGTGCTGCCGGTGAGCAGTGCGGTATCGCCGGGATCTTCGATACGCACCTTGCGCATCATCTGACGGATGATAACCTCAATATGCTTATCGTTGATTTCTACGCCCTGCTGACGGTACACAGCCTGGACAGACTGGACCAGGTAATCCTGAACAGCCTCCACGCCGGAAATCCGCAGCACGTCCTGGGGATACAGTGCACCATCGGTGATGGGTTCGCCCTTCTGGACAACCTTGCCATGGGTCACCTTCAGGCCCACGGAGTAGGGCACCTGATAGACCTTCACCTCGCCGTCGTCAGCGGTAACGGTGATGTTACGCAGAGCGGTACGGCGGGTATCGTCAATGCTGACGACACCGGTGATTTCGGCAATCTGGGCCATCTTCTTGGGACGGCGGGCCTCAAACAGTTCTTCGACTCGAGGCAGACCCTGGGTGATATCGTCACCAGCAACGCCGCCGGAGTGGAAGGTACGCATGGTCAGCTGGGTACCAGGCTCACCGATGGACTGGGCGGCGATGATGCCGACAGCTTCGCCCAGATCCACTTCCTTGGAAGTGGCCAGGTTCATGCCGTAGCACTTGGCGCACACGCCCACCCGGGCCTTACATCCCAGAATGGTACGGATATAAATCTTATCAATACCGGCCTTTTCAAACTTCTCTGCGTCTTCGGGCATCATCATAACGTCCTTGGAATGGAGCAGTTCGCCGGTAACAGGATGCAGCACATCGTGCACCGGATAGCGGCCGCGAATCCGGTTGCCGAAGGTATCGATGACATCACCGTTCTTGTCGTAGACAGCGCCAACCCAGATGCCGTTTTCAGTGCCGCAGTTGTGCTCCCGGATAATCACATCCTGGGAAACGTCAACCATTCGGCGGGTCAGGTAACCGGAGTCAGCGGTACGCAGAGCGGTATCGGTCATGCCCTTACGAGCGCCTCTGGAGGAGATGAAGTACTCCAGAACAGACAGACCTTCACGGAAGTTAGCCTTAACAGGGATTTCGATGGTACGACCGGCGGTATCGGCCATCAGGCCACGCATACCGGCCAGCTGACGAATCTGGGCCATGGAACCACGGGCGCCGGAGTCAGCCATCATGTAGATGGGGTTGAACTCGTCCAGGTTGCCCTGCAGAGCGTCGGTAACATCCTTGGTGGTCTTTTCCCACTGCTGAACTACCAGACGATAACGTTCTTCGTTGGTGATAAAGCCCTGGCGGTAGAAGTTTTCAATCTCCACCACCTTACCCTCGGCGTCCTTCACTAGTTCATACTTGATGGCGGGAACCACCATGTCCGCAATGGACACGGAGATAGCGCCCTTGGTGGAGTACTTATAGCCCAGAGCCTTGATCTTATCCAGCATCTCGGTGGCAATGGTGAAGCCATGGCGGCGGATACACTTGTCAATGATCTTGCCCAGCTGCTTCTTGCCAACCAGGAAGCTGACTTCCAGATCAAAGGCATGCTCCGGAACGCTGCGGTCCACGAAGCCCAGGTCCTGAGGAATGGGCTCGTTGTAGATCAGGCGGCCAACGGTAGCGTCAATGATGCGGTACTCCATCTTGCCGTCGATCATCTTGCCATAGCGCACATGGATGGGTGCGTGCAGGCCGATGGCGCCGTCGGCGTAAGCGGCAATGGCTTCCTCGGAAGAGGAGTAGCTGTGGATGGGGCGGAACTTGGCCTGAGCCTTGCCTTCCTTCTTGGCCTGCTTGTTGGCGGCCAGGAATTCGTCGGCATCCACAATCTCGCCCACCGTCAGACCGGTTTCGCCGGCATCGGTGACATAGACATGGAGCAGCAGTTCGTGGCCATCAAGATGCACTTCGGCGAGCTGGGCAACCTGGGCTTTCTGCGCCCCAACTACGCCCGCGCCGTGGTGGACGTGGTGCGCGCGCTGGGCGCGAAGCCTTTCCTGACCGACTGCAACACGCTCTATCCCGGGAGCCGGAAAAACGCCATCGAGCATCTGTATTGCGCCTGGGAAAACGGGTTCACGCCGCTGACCGTGGGGTGCCCGGTGCTCATCGGGGACGGCCTGAAGGGCACGGACGACGTGGAAGTCCCCGTGGCGGGCGGAGAATACGTCCGCGGCGCGCGCATCGGCCGCGCGGTGATGGACGCGGACGTGTTTATCAGCCTGACGCATTTTAAGGG
>USHP01000290.1 GCA_900554625.1 uncultured Eubacteriales bacterium
CCGTATCAATGTTATGGGCCGTTTCCAGGGCCTCCGCCGATTTAATCAGGATACCGTTGCTTGCGCCCTTGCCGGTTCCGACCATAATGGCCGTAGGCGTTGCAAGGCCCAGCGCACAGGGACAGGAAATGACCAGGACAGAAATGCCGATAGATAGGGCAAATTCAAAGCCATATCCCAACAGCAGCCAGACAATGACTGCAATCAGCGCGATGCTGATAACCACCGGAACAAACACGCCGCTGACCTTATCAGCCAGTTTCGCAATAGGGGCCTTGGAGCTGGTCGCTTCATCCACCAGACGGACGATCTGTGCCAGCGTGGTATCATCGCCCACCTTGGTGGCCTGCATCTTGAAATAGCCGGACTTACTTGTGGTCGCGCCGATCACTTTGTCCCCAATATGCTTCTCCACGGGGATGCTCTCGCCGGTCAGGGCAGATTCATCAACGGAGGAAAAGCCCTCGATGACAATACCATCCACCGGCACAGACTCACCGGCCTTGACAATCAGGGTTTCGCCCAACTGCACTTCTTCCACAGGCACCTGAAGCTCTTTTCCATCCCGCTCCACGGTAGCTGTTTTGGGAGCCAGATTCATCAGCTTTGTAATTGCATCCGAAGTCTTACCCTTTGCGCGGGCCTCCAGGGTTTTGCCCAAGGTGATAAGGGTCAGAATCATGCCTGCGGATTCAAAATACAAATCCATCATAAAGCTGTGAACCGTAGCCATATCCCCATGACCGAATCCGATGCCGATTTTGTAAATGGCGTAAATGCCATAAACGATTGCGGCGCTGGAGCCTATCGCAATCAGCGAATCCATGTTAGGCGAGCCGTGGAACAGGGTCTTGAAGCCCATCCGGTAATATTTGAAGTTGATGAACACCACCGGGATCAGCAGCAGGAATTGGGTAAATGCAAAGCTGATTGCATTTTCCATCCCCAGCAAGGAGCTGGGGAGCGGCCACCCCATCATGTGACCCATAGAAATATAAAACAGTGGGATCGTAAAAAGGGCAGAAAGCAGCAGCCGCTGTTTCATCTGCTTGTATTCTACCTGCGCCGTACTGACCTCCGGTTTTGCTGCCGGTGTGGTCGTGCGGCTCTTGTTTTGTGCGGAGGCTTTGGGAATCGCGCCATAACCGGCCTTTTCAACGGCCTGGACGATTCCCGCCGTATCCAAAACGGATTCATCATAAGAAGCAACCATGCTGTTTTTTAACAGGTTGACGGACACTTCTTTGATGCCAGGTAGCTTTGCCACGCTCTTTTCCACTCTGGTAGAGCAGGCCGAGCAAGTCATACCCGTAATGTCAAATTGCTCCTTTTGCAAAATCATCCCTTCTTTCTTATAAAGATTTGTGCGAGTACCCCTCCCCCGTAGGGAACTAAATACCGTTATGAAAAGGGGCGTTTGGCATCTTGGGGGAAAGATGCTAAAGCCCCGAACATAAAGTTTACGCACAAGGTCTTTGACCGTTTTTCATTATACTTATCCTGCTTCTCCTTTGTCTGCTCCAAAGTGGAGCTTTTTTTATCCAAAGAGAAATGAGGTTTTTTGCTGCAAATCCAATCGGCAGGTTCTCCAATCCAAAGGGCAGAACCGCTCCCAAATCCATTGACTTTGAGGGTTTTCGTGAATATACTGGCAGCATGAACGATTAAACAATCTTTTAATTGTTCAGCCATATCAAGCCAACCAAATACCAAAATGAAAGGGGGCTTTCTCAATGAAAAAGACCATTAAACTGCTTGACCTGGACTGCGGCCATTGTGCTGACAAAATCCAGAACGCCGTGAAGAAGATTGATGGTGTGACCAGCGTATCCGTCAACTTCCTGGGTCAGAAGATGGTTCTGGAAGCGCCGGACGATCAGTTTGACGCTGTTCTGGCCGAAGCAAAGACGCTGATTAAGCAGATCGAGCCGGATGTGACTGTTAAGGCGTAATGAAAAGCTGGACACCGGCTGCCACAAGGTAGCCGGTGTTTTTCATCAATAGACAGAAAAAGCGTGACACGCTTTATGCTGCAACGAAAGGAGAATACACTATGACACGAAAACAAAGGCACTTGCTCACACGCATTATCGTGGCGGCGGTGCTGTTTCTTGCAGGCAGCTTGCTCCATCTCCCTGAATTGGCGGAGATGGCGGTCTTTCTCGTCTGCTATGTGGTTGTCGGCTGGGATATTGTCTGGAAGGCAATCACGAACATCCTGCATGGACAGGTGTTTGACGAAAATTTCCTGATGACGATTGCCACCATCGGCGCACTCATTTTGGGCGAACATTCCGAGGGTGTCGCCGTTATGCTGTTTTACCAGGTGGGCGAATGGTTCCAGTCCTATGCGGTGTCCAAGTCCAGAAAATCTATCGCAAGCCTGATGGACATTCGCCCGGACTATGCTAACATCGAAAGGGACGGAAAACTGGTTCAGGTTGACCCGGACGAGGTTCAGATCGGAGAAACCATTGTTGTGAAACCGGGAGAGCGCATCCCGCTGGACGGTACGATTCTCAAAGGCTTCTCCACCCTGGACACTTCGGCCCTGACCGGAGAATCCATGCCCCGCGAGGTGGAGCCGGGAATGGAGGTCATCAGCGGCTGTATCAACCAGACCGGCATCCTGAACATTCAGACCACAAAAGAATTTGGGGAATCCACCGTAGCCAAAATCCTTGACCTTGTGGAAAACGCAAGCGATAAGAAGGGCCGTATTGAGAATTTCATCACACGCTTTGCCAGGTATTATACCCCGGTAGTGGTATTTGCTGCTCTGGCGCTGGCAATCCTGCCGCCGCTGATTACCCAGCAGCCATTCAGCACCTGGATTTACCGGGCCTTGACCTTCCTGGTGATTTCCTGCCCCTGTGCGC
>USHP01000291.1 GCA_900554625.1 uncultured Eubacteriales bacterium
TCCCTGTCGCAATATGGGCAACTGCTTCTGAATTCGCCAGGATACTTATCTGCATATTGGAAATCTCTTTTTTTAGCGGCCTGTATCTGTCTGCTCCAGTTAATCGTTGGCATTCCCTGTGCTTATGGGTTTGCCACGCTAAGTTTTCGCAGTCGTAAACTGCTTTTGTTCCTCTATGTCATCATGATGATGATGCCGTTTCAAGTGACCATGCTGCCGATGTACCAACTCATTCAAAGGCTGGGATGGTTTGATTCGTATTGGGCGCTCATAGTGCCCGAAATCTTTGCACCTTTCACGGTTTTTATGCTGACACAGTTTATGAATCAGCTTCCCCATGAATTGATTGAATCCATTCAGTTGGAAACATCCAGTGCTCTTGCTGTTTATCAGTATCTTGTCATCCCTGCTTGCAAGCCGGGTATTGTTGCCACAATTATTCTTTCTTTTGTTGAAACATGGAATATGGTTGAAAAGCCTCTGCTATACATCAGCGAAATCCAACACTATCCCCTTTCCATGCTGTTATATGAGGCGGGAAAACGTGTCACCCCAACGACATTAGCAGGATGCGTACTCTATACGGTGCCCGTGTTCCTTCTGTGGATATGCTTCAAGGATGAGATCTGCCAAGGCATTGCAAGGCTACAGATCAAGTAAGCTTTCAAAGCAGTTTTATACAAAATAGTAATGCAGGTGTGTCGCCAGATTTGGAACACGGTTATCGCTGAAGGGCCTTTTTTCGCGCGGGTGTAATGCTATGCTTTGATTTGCGTTGCCGCTCCCCTCCCGCGGCTTCTTTCGGATAAACGAAATCTGAAAGGAGCAAAGGGAATGCAAAAAGTTATATTTATCGGAAGTGAGAAAATCGCCGTCGAGGTATCGAAGGCGGTTTTCTTTGTGCTGGAGGAGGAACGGCATAAGGAAGAAAATCTGCGGCATGAGTCGCGCCGCCATTGGGATGCGCGCGCCTTCGATGAAAGCATCATAGCGAAGGAAAGTCACCATCACAGCATCTATATGGAAACGCCGGAGGAAACGTACTTCCGAAAAGAAAAGTTCAAAGCGGTCTATGAAACGCTCGCGACCTGTACCCCCATACAGCGCGAGCGTTTTTTATTGTACGCTTTGGACGGTTTGAGCTTTGCGGAGATCGCCCGCCAGCAGGGCTGCTCCAAGTATGCCGTAAGAGATTCAGTGGAAGCCGTTCGAAAAAAATTACAGAAACTTTTGATGGACTACCCCCACGAAAGCCCACTTTCTGGCTATTAAGTGAAGGACTTTGAATCCGGAGCAATCATACGAAGGAGGACGATCATGCCCATCATCAACCTGAGGAGTCAATATCCCCATCTTTCGGAGGATATCTTCATGGAAATTTCCGACCCGATCTTCGAGGTATATGACCATTCCCGCAAGCAAATCAACAATTATGATCGCAGGGCGCGCTACCATCGTGCATTTTACTCACTGGACGTTGGCGACGGCATAGAAACTCATGCCGTTTCACGCGTGCCGTCGCCGGAGGAGCTATGGATGCGGAAACTGGAGAAGGAACAGCTTCGGGAGGCACTTGAGCATTTGCCGCCGGTGCAGTCGCGGCGCATCTACGCTTACTTTATGTTGGGTATGAAAATGGTTGGCATCGCCAGGATAGAGGGCGTTTCTCGTACAAGTGTGAGCCAGTCCATCCGAAGCGGTTTGAAGAATCTAAAACGATATTTCAAGCAAACAGAGATGGAGTGACGGCATGAAAGAATTAGAGAGGATTAAGGCCGAAAAGGAACGGAGGGAAAAAGAAATCCGGCAGCTTGAGAATCGTCAGAAGATACTTTTGAACAAGCAGCACGATGCGCAACGTCGGCTCCGCACCCGCCGTCTGATTGAACGCGGGGCCATTTTGGAGAGTATTTTGCCGCTGGCTCCTGACCTTCCCGGCGAAGAGGTCAAAGCGTTCCTGATTGCCCTGTCCCATCTTCCGGGGGCGGCGGAACTGGCCGCAAAACTGCCGAAATCCGGGGACAAGCCGTAAGTCCCTTGTTTACAAGGGCGCACTTATACACCGTTGCCGGTGTCGTGCGCCCTGCCGGGGGCTGTTGCGTACTTCGTCCGCGATGGGAAGCTACGCTCCCCAAACCCCTTGTGCGCTCTGCGCAGCCAAACACCCGCTTTGCGTTTGTCCGGCTCCACAGAGCCTGTTATCCCCTCACTGAAAGGAGGTGTTCCCCATAGATTTCTGTCATATCCCCGTCAGTATCATCAAGCGCAGCGCAGGCCGTTCTGCCGTTGCCGCAGCTGCTTACCGCAGCGGAACCAAGCTGACAAATGAATGGGACGGAATGACCCACGACTACACCCGGAAAGGCGGCATTGTCCATGCGGAGATCATGCTGCCTGCCCACGCCCCGCCAGAATTTGCAGACCGTTCTATCCTCTGGAACAGCGTGGAGCAAATCGAGAAAGCAAGGGACAGCCAGCTTGCCCGCGAGATTGAAGCAGCCCTGCCCCGTGAACTGTCCGGCGAACAGCAGCTTGCCCTTGTGCGTGCCTATGTGAAGGACAACTTTGTAGACAAAGGAATGTGCGCCGACTTTGCCATCCATGACAAGGGAACCGGCAACCCTCATGTCCATATCATGCTGACGCTCCGGCCTCTGAAAGAAAACGGACAGTGGGGCGCAAAGTGCCGCAAGGCATACGATCTGGACGAGAATGGACAGCGTATCCCGGATGGGAAAGGCGGCTGGAAAAATCATCGGGAGGATACGACCGACTGGAACGATAAAGGAAATGTGGAGATTTGGCGGGCAGCGTGGACAGCCTACACCAACCGGGCGCTGGAATCTGCCGGTAGACCGGAGCGCATTGACC
>USHP01000292.1 GCA_900554625.1 uncultured Eubacteriales bacterium
TCCGAATACCCTGTGGAGAATTTCCAGAACTACGGCGACGGCGGCATCGGCGGCGAAATCTGCGGCGAACCGGTACTGCTGGGCAGCCTGAACTTCCTGCAGGATATGGGCGTGGAAATTCCGGAAGGCACCATGGTCAACCAGGCGGTCTATGTGGCAGTGGATGGTCAGCTGTGCGCTATCTATGCCATTACCTACGCCAAGATGCGCTCTTCCGCCGCCGGTCTGGTAACCCTGTGCGGCTACTCCAAGCTGACTCCTGTGATGCTCTGCGATGACTTTATGTTAACCGAGAGCTTCCTGCAGGCCAAGTTTGAAATCAAAACCCGCCGGATGGCTTTCCCCGACCGGGAAGTGTCCCGGCAGCTGCGCCAGGTGCAGCCCAATCCGGAAGCTCCGGTACTGGCAATGACCACCCGGGAAGAACTGGTCAGCGCGGCCTATGCCGTCACCGGCGCCCGTGCCCTGCGCACCGCGGCAAAGCTGGGTGTCACCATCCACCTGATTGGCGGCATTCTGGGTATGCTGATTATGCTGGTGCTGGCAATGCTTGGCAATACCGAGCTGCTGACACCTACCAACATTTTGCTGTACCAGCTGGTCTGGGCAATTCCGGGACTGCTGGTCACGGAATGGACCCGTATTGTATAAGACGTTTACCGGGAAGCCGCACCAGGGCTTCCCGGTAGCCATGTCCGGAATTTACCGGAAAAAAGGTTGCAAATTGTAAACTTTTGCGTTATAATAGTACGGACGTTGAGATGCACCACCCGATAAGGAGGAACCAATATGACTCGCAAACCCCTTTTGTCTCTGATTGCCCTGGTAACTCTGCTGTCGCTGGCCATGACCGGCTGCGGCAAGAAGCAGGAGCAGGCCCAGGCCACCCAAGAAAATTCCCAGGCAGTGGTTTCCAACGAAGCCGGCATGTCCTGGTCCATGAATGCCACCACCTGGAGCAGCCCCAACGGCGCTACCGTGAACCTGATCCTCACCCCGGGCGATGACAGCTACGACAGCGTTTCCTTCGTGGTTCGTCTGGAGGGTGAAGAGATCGCCAATGTTCCCTGCGAACGAGACGACAATAACTATGTTGCCTCCGCAGATCTGAATGCAGCAGATGGCTACTGCTATTACGCCGTGATTTCCGCCGACGGCACCACCTCGGAAATTGACCTGAATACCCCAACCAACCCCACCGATGAAACCCTGGTCAACATGGCCTCCGCTCTGAATTCCTACTGCAACGTGCTGGTGGAATCTTCCGATTTTGACGGCAAGACCCTGACCCTCACCGGCGGCGAAGTCCAGGTGCAGCTGCCCCGGATTACCAACGACGGTCAGCCCATTACCCCCAAGGACGCCCAGATGATTCTGACCATGGACGGTGAAGATGTGGCCCAGCAGGCCATTACCCTCACCACCACCGACGGCACCAACAGTTACGGCTGCTCCCTGAATGCTGTGTCTTTCCAGATTCCGGAAATGGAGGAAGATCATCAGCTGTACCTGCGTCTGGATGTGACGCTGTCCAACGACCAGATTCTCTCCGCTCCCGGCGGTACCTGGTACTATTCCGGCGGAGAACTGCTGCTGGCCGTGGGCTGATATTTCCAATTTCCTATCAGAAAATGTACCGCTCTTGCGAGCGGTACATTTTGCATTTTGACCAAATCCACATTTTGGGAGAAAGAATAGGAAAAACATCCGGATTTTTTCTGTTTTCCCCGGTTTTCCCCCGGGATATTTACAGTGAATTTCTTTCTTCCGGAGTCAGCTTCTGCATTTTCAACAAATTTCAGTCGATTGCCCCCAAATTTATGTGAATACTATAAAAACTTGAAAAAATAGAATTTTCACGATTGATTTTACGGTACATTTGTCTTACAATAGGTTGCGAACGGATTGAAATAGTCTGTCCAAGTTCTGTCCTGCCGAGGTGAGGTTTTTGCTGAATATCGTACTGGTGGAGCCGGAGATTCCCCAGAACTGCGGCAACATTGCCCGCACCTGCGCCGCCACCGGAGCAAGACTCCATCTGATCCGCCCCCTTGGCTTTGACATTTCGGAAAAGGCCGTCCGTCGGGCTGGGTTGGATTACTGGCATCTGGTGTCAGTTTCGGTTTACGATAACCTGGCTGATTTCTTCGCCAAGAACACTGTGGAGGAAATGTGGTGTCTTTCCACCAAAGCTCCCCGCAGCTACACCCAGGCTCAGTTTCATGACGGGTGTTACCTCTTCTTTGGCAAAGAGACCAAGGGTCTGCCGGAGCCGTTTCTGCAAGAGCATTACGACCAGTGCGTCCGCATTCCCATGCGCAGCGATGCCCGCAGCTTGAATCTGAGCAATGCGGTGGCCATCACCGTGTATGAAGCCCTGCGGCAGCTGTCCTTCCCCGATTTGCAGGATTATGGAAAAATGCGGGACTGACCTTTCAGGCAGCGTGCCTCCTGCCCGGAAGATTCCCGATAATTTTATGGAGGAGTAACTATGAACTACAACAAGAAGTCTATTGAAGACATCGACGTAGCCGGCAAGCGCGTGCTGTGCCGCTGTGATTTCAACGTTCCCACCAAGAACGGTGTCATCACCTCCGACAAGCGGATTGTTGCCGCTCTGCCCACCATCCAGTACCTGATCGCCCACAAGGCTAAGGTCATTCTGTGCTCTCACATGGGCAAGCCCAAGGGCGAATGGAAGCCCGAGCTGAGCCTGAAGGTGGTTGCCGACCGTCTGAGCCAGCTGCTGGGTCAGGAAGTCATCATGGCTGCCGACGTAGCCGGTGAGGACGCCAAGGCCAAGGCTGCCGCTCTGGGCGAAGGCCAGGTCATGCTGCTGGAGAACACCC
>USHP01000293.1 GCA_900554625.1 uncultured Eubacteriales bacterium
GCACAACGTAGAACATCTGCATGGTCAGAACCACCGCAAAGTCCCGCTGCAGCAGGCCGTCAATCAGCATCTTGCCAAGGCCGGGCCACAGGAACACAGATTCAATAACAATGGAGCCGCCGAACAGGCCCACAACCCACCAGGTGGTAATGGTTACCACGGGAATCAGCGCGTTGCGGAAAGCGTGGATATACACCACGGTCTTTTCCCGCAGGCCCTTGGCCCGGGCGGTCTTGATGTAGTCCATCCGCAGCACATCAATCATGGCTGCCCGGACATAACGGGTAATGCCGCCAATACCGGAAACGGACATAACCAGCACCGGCAGTGCCATATGCCAGAGCATATCCAGCGCAGCCTCCAGGCCGGTAGCGTTCAGTCCGGCGCTCTTGACGCCGCTGATGGGGAAAATGGGGAATTTTACCGCCAGCAGGAAGATTGCCAGCAGTGCCACAATAAAGGTAGGAATACTGTAGCCCACAATGGTCAGAACCTGCACCGTCTTATCAAAGGCGCCGTTTTTCCGCACTGCGGTTACAATACCCAGGGGAATCGCAATAATAAACACCACAATCATGGTCAGGATATTCAGCAGCACCGTGTTGCGCATGGGAGCGCTGATGATGTTGATGACTTCCTGCTTATATTGGGTGGAATAGCCAAATTCTCCGGTGAGCATATTGCCCATCCAGGCCACGTACTGCACAGGCAGGGGCTTGTCCAGTCCCAGATCCTTCACTGTCTTATCATACAGTGCCTGGTACGCGTCGGGTTTCATAGTAGTCTTGCTGTCGCCCAGCATGATATCCACAGGATTACCGGGCATGGATTTGTAAATTGCGAACATCAGAATAGAAATGATAAAAAACACAAAAACGATGTATACGAACCGTTTCAGCAGATATCTTCCTTTTCCCATTCACCGTTCCTCCGTTTCAAATTAGTAGGAACACATCGTTCCTGTATTGCCATGGGACATGGCCCAATCAATATGGGTCCATCCGGGGAAATGCGGTATGGACCGAGCGCCGCGGCATCCCCCCTCTTCCGGGGTTTTATGCCGGAAAAGCCGGCGGAACCCGCGCACAAGGCGCGGCGTTCCGCCGGATACATGTTTAGGCCTCTACCCAGGCATCCAGGACAGCACGGGACCACTCCCAAACGGAGGTGGACTCCCAGCCATGGAGCTTGTTGGAGTAGAAATCATAATATTCGTCGGAATACAGGGGGATATCGGGCATCTTGTCGTTCCAGACATCGATGAAGTTCTGCCATGCAGCCAGCCATGCCTCGTCGTCCTCGTAGGCAATGGACTTCAGAGCACCAGCAGCCTCAGCCAGCTCCTCGTCAGCAATCCAGTTGCTGTTGTAACCGGCCTGCATCCACACGGGATCGGTGGAGTAGTAGTACCAGGGAGAGCTTGCCAGAGAGAAACCGGTAGCCAGGTTGTACATGTTGTAGATCTTATCGCTGGTGTGGTCGATGCCGCTGAGCAGGGTGGGGAAGTCCATGGTGGTGGCCTTCAGCTCCATGCCGGCTTCTGCCATAGCCTCGGGCAGCATAGTAGCCAGCAGCTCAGAAACGGGGTTGCCATCGGTGTTGGCCCACTCGATGACCAGAGGCTTCAGCTCGCCGTCCACTTCCTTGTAACGGGTGCCGGTGCCGGAGTAATCGGAGCCGTCGGCGTTCTTGGTCCAGCCGTCCTCCTCCAGCAGCTTCTTGGCCTCTTCAATGTTCTTTTCATAGGTGTTCAGGGTCTGGTCGATCCAGTCCTTGGACTCCTGGTACTCCCACTGAGCCAGGCCGTAGTAAGCGTGGACAACAGCTGCGTAGCCGCCGCTGTACTGACGAGCGAACTCGTTGCGGTCCAGGCAGTAGGCAATGGCCTTACGGACATTCTCGGAGTCGGTGGGGAACTGGCTGCAGTCGAACTGCACCTTGCCGTAACCGTTACGGAAGAAGGTGCCGTACTGAGCCTTGCCCTGGTCAACCAGGTCCAGGCCGGCATTGATGGTATCAGCGCCGCTGCTCTGGAACAGCAGATCCACGGAGCCGGAAGCCAGCTCGTTGATCATGGTATCGCTCTTAACAGTCTTGACAACGATCTTCTCGATCATGGGCTTCACACCACGGTAGTCACCGGCGTAGTTGGGGTTGACAACCAGGGTGCCCTGACGGCTGGCGATGTCGTAAGACTCAAACAGGTAAGGACCGCACACAACGCTGGGGTTGTAACGGTAACCGGTCTTGGAATCGTTGATGGTCTTCATCAGCAGTTCTGCAGTGAAGTCACCGGTGATCATAGCGCCTTCGGGAGCATCCACAACATCGCACTCAGGAGCAATGATGTGCATGGGCCGGGGAGCAGCGCTGGCGTAGGTGATGTCGTAGTGGTAGGGCAACTCCTCAGCCTTGACGGTGACGGAGTAGGTCATCTCGTCGACCAGGTGCACGCCTGCAAAGTTCTCGGTCTCGCCGGCGAAGTACTCGTCATAGCCCACCAGAGGATAACCGGCCTGGCTGGGATAGCCGTCAACCTGGTTCATCTCAGGGCTGGACTCCAGCAGCAGCTGGAAGACGTAGTTCTTAGCGGTGATGGGGGTGCCGTCGCTCCAGACCAGGCCGTCGTTGATGGTGACGGTGTAGGTCTTGGTGCCGTCCTCATTCTCCACTTCCTCGTGGCTGGCCACGACAGTGGGATCGTAAATCCAGGCGCCTTCCTTGTCGGAAACGACAGTGCCATAGCCGTGGATCAGATCATACAGCTTGTAGTTGGTGGCAGCGTTGGAGAAGCTGGTATCATAGAAGTCGTTCTCCAGGTCGGTAGTAG
>USHP01000294.1 GCA_900554625.1 uncultured Eubacteriales bacterium
CAGCAGCTCATGGAGCTTGGGATAAGTCTCAGCGATGACTTCACGATGAAGGCGCTGCCGGAACTCCGGGGTATAGGAATAGAGGTGAAGCAGCTCCTTATTGCCAGACGCTAAAACAGCGCGGCGGATGGCCGATCTGCCTTCAATCACGGCACTTTCATAGTCGCCGTGACCACAGGCGTTGCGGTATCGGGTATCCTCGGTAACAGCCTCCAGTACAATAGGCTTATATTTCTCATGCAGCTCTCGGAGGGTAGGCTTTACCGCCTCCGCCTCATAGTCGCCAGCTTCTGGCTGCGGCTGCTCCTGGGCAAAAGAAGAAGCAGAGGGCGTTTTCACACTCTCTGCTTCGTCGATTTTATGGATTTGTTCCGCTTCGGAGAGGAACAGGTTTAAGGTCAGCTGTTGATAAGTTCCGCCAGCAGGATCTCCTCCGCCTGGGCCTTGCAGGTGTTCATCAGGCCCACCCACTGCATGGGGTCGCTGGCTTTCAGCTGCTCCGTCGCGCCCGCTGCCTCCGCCAGCCGGGGCATCATCTGCTCCAGACGGCTGTTCGCGGTCTCGTCGATCTCCCGAAGGTGCGGGTACAGCTTCTCGCTCATCAGCAGCTGGTTGTAGAGGATGGGCCGGTGTTCCTTCAGGTACGCTTTGCGCATCCTGCCGTACTTGCCCAGGGGCTTCTCCGGCTGTTCGGACAGCTTCAGGTCGGGGATCAGGTAATCGCCGTTCCTCGTGTAAGTCAGGTTGTTTTCCATGTGTGGCACTCCTTTCCGCGCCCTTGGCGCGCTCATAGTTCTGGATGGTGACGCCGATCTGCCGCAGCACCTGCTGGTTTACCTGGCTGACCGCCGTGCCCAGCGCCCCGATTACAGCGGGGGTGTTGAAGTCGAAGATCGGCATGAAGTCCTCATGGCTGAAATACTGCTCCGGCTCCAGCCCGCAGCGGGACATCAGGGCGTAGGTGATGCTGACCGTGGCGGCGGATTTGAACTGGACTTCGATGTTGTACTCATCGTACTCCTCCAAAAAGGAACCGTCAACGATAGGGAGAATATCCCGCCGGTGGTCAGCCCAGTATTCCTCCGCCAGCTTGGCGGCCACATCGGCCAGCTGCTGGGCCAGGTCGCCGCCGCTCACATCATAGTTGCGTTCCAGCATCGCCATGACCGGCGCGGTGTGTTCCTCGTTCATCGTCCACAGCCAGGGTGTGCGGGAGTGTTCACGGGTGCCGGTGTCGGAAATATCAAACACATAGCGCAGATGGGGCTTGTCGCCGGAATCATCTACTAGTGCAATACCCTTGGAGCCACGGCGCACATACCGGCCCATTTTTTCATTCCATAAATCATACTCGGCGCAGGCGGTGGCATCCGGGCGCTGGGCGTAAATCATCATCTGCTCATGGAACGGGTACTTATACAGGCGGGCAGCGGTGGAAAGAAATGCTGTCCACTCCTGCCAGCTGCCCACAAGCTGGGTCGATACCCGTTCGGCCATTTGCCGGTAAAATTCAGCTTTGGATGGCATGGTTATTTGTCCTCCTTTCGTTTTGGGGTAAAAGAAAAGCAGGAAACCAAATAGATGATTTCCTGCTCACATATACCGATATTTTCCACAATGGAATGTAAAAAGTTTATTCTACATCATCACTTTTATCATCGTCGTCCTCGATCTGCGGAAGTTGTTCGCTGCCTCCTATCGCAGAGTGAATACCAATCCCGGCAGCTACTGCTGCGGTAATGCCTGCCGCAAGCCACAAGACCTTTGTGCTCATTTTATCCAAAAATTTCTTGTTTTGAATATCTGCAAGAGCGATTTTGTCAGCAACGACAATCATATCTTCTGTTAGTGACTTTCGCTCAGTTGCATCAATATCCTCTACATCAAGCCGTTTTGACAATGAATCGAGGATTGTTTGATACCCCTTGATTACAGCATCATAACTCTCTTTGTTGCTTAGCAGAATATTATCGCAGATTTGCATATAACTCGACACCACAGCCTGTCCAAAGTCGGCAAATCGTGGAAATTGATTGATTATGGCTATTGCCACATCTTTGTCCATATAGGGAATCATCGATGCAAACTGCATAACTTTATCTTTAGAGATGTTCCGAAAAGAATTAATCTTTAACGCTCGCTTAACAGCTTCTTCGGTCACATATCTTTTCGGCAACATCTTTGGCATTGATTTTTCCCCCTGACGATTTTTGAATTATCTTGTTTTCAATTTTACCACAAGTAAATTGCAAATCATAGTCATCACTCGTCAAAATCCGGGAACAGCTCCAGCTCGGCAAACTCGGCGTCGCTCATGGCCTGGAGTTTCTCTAGGGCGCTGTCCGTCAACTTCCGCAACTCGGCTTCCTCCGGCGAAAGCTCACCGCGCATCTCCGTTAGAGCGTCGATCAGCCCGGTGCGGCTGCCGGTGTTGTAGATGCAAAGCAGGTTCGTTTCCTCAAAGGTAAAGTTGTTCATATCAAATCTCCCTTTCTGCGCTCTTTTTGGGCGCTGTCTTTTTGTGTTCTGCCTTGGGCTGGTTTTTCAGCTGCTCCATGACAGACTTTTTCTTTTCCCGTTCCTCCCGATGGGCGGCGGCAGCCAAATCCATGAGAGAAATCGGCTGGCCGCTGCGGGCCTGCTGTTCCAGCTGGGCCACCGTCGGCTCCTTGGGGCCGTTGTTGATAACGCCGTCGATCATGCCGTAGTCGTCCTCAACCGTCATCTCCGCACTTTTCAGCGGATTGTCCGGCAGAAAGCCGGGGATCTGCTGAAAGCCAAAACTGTCGCAGTAATGACAGGATACCTTGCCGTCCTGCTTGATGG
>USHP01000295.1 GCA_900554625.1 uncultured Eubacteriales bacterium
GTACAGCACCTGTCCCCATTGGTCGATCACCTGGATTTCCGCCCCGGTTTTGTGGAAAAACGCCGTCAGCGCCTCCTGGCACCGGCCGGCGTCGCTCTGCTCCAGCTGCGCCAGCAGGGCGCCGGTCTCCCGGCGCAGCTCGTCCTCCAGCAAACTGGTATAGGAAATGGGGGTGAGATAGGCGATGGCGCCATAGGTAGCCAGGCAGGCCGCCATCAGCAGCAGACAGGTGACCAGAAAGATGCGCAGCGTCAAGCTTCCCTTAATCCTTGTCCACACGGTACCCCACTCCCCTCACCGTTTGAATGTAATCGCCGCCCAGCTTTTTGCGCAAATTCTTGATGTGGCTGTAGATCACCCGCTCGTCGCCCAGGTAATCGTAATTCCACACCCGGTTGATCAGCATCTGGTAGGTCATCACCCGGCCCTGGTTTTTTAGCAGCTCCCGCAGGCACTCGAATTCCCGGTGAGTCAATTCCAGCTTTTGCCCGCCTCGCCGGGCGGTGTAGGCGTCCAGGTCCAGGGTCAAGTCCCGGTAGCGAAGAAGGTTGGGCGCTTCGTCTCCCCGGCCGCTGCAGCGGCGCAGCACCGCGGCGATTTTGCGCAGCAGCACGGGCATGGAAAAGGGCTTGGTCACATAATCGTCTATTTTTAAATCGTAGCCCCTTAGCTGTTCGGCCTCTGCGTCCAGGGCGGTGAGCATGATAATGGGAACCCGGCTCTCCTTCCGCAGAATCTCACATACGGCAAAGCCATCGATTTTCGGGAGCATTAAATCCAGAAGTACCAGATCGGGCTTGTTCGCCCGGAACTGTTCAATACCTTCCAGACCATCGGCAGCCAGAACCACCGTATAGCCTGCGTCCTCCAGGAACGCCTTGATAATATTCTGAATGGATTCTTCATCCTCTATAATCAAAATCATTTTTGACATCGCTTGCACCTCCAAGGGTAGTGTAACATACAAAGGTGGAGTTTCGGTGGAGAAGGGGGCTTTTTTTGAAAAATCTCCTCTGTTCATATTATACCTGAACTATAATGCCAGAAAAAGTGTGCGAATTTGAATTTTGTATATTCTCATGGTACGAGATTGTATGATAGGCTGTTTCTATTTGAGGAAGTCAAAAATGCCCCTCACCCAACAACATCCAGGTGAGGGGCATTAGATTTAACCCTCCAATAAGAGCTTCAACTTTTTGAGGACCTTTATTTTCCGAACATGAACAGCATTGCGGTACACGCCAAGCTCGTCTGCATATTGCCGTTCTGTCTTTTCCTCAAAGAACAGCGCCTGGATCAGCGCACGTTCTTCTGGGGTAAGCAGGGAAAGCGCGGTATGTAGCCTGTCCACTTCCAGCTTGTGAAGCACCACGCTCTCCACACTTTCCTGCTCATCGGAGAATTGCTGGGCATTTTCATCTACCAGCCGGTCCAAAGAATCTTCGCGGCTGGGGATGATCTGCACCACTTGGCCCTCCTTTCCGAGAACGAACCGCTCGGTTTTCAAATCGTTCTCAAAATAGCGCATTTTCCGGTCGCCCTGCATATAGGCCCGGTACACTTCATCCGTGACCTCGACAAATTGGCCGCGAATCCATATTCTTTTTTTATCAGCGTCCACGCTGTTTTACCTCCGATCAGTCTGAATTGCGAGAAATTCAGACTGGTCGGGCGGCCCCCTACAACGTGGGAATGATGGGGTTCCTCTATATAGAAAAACGCACCTGCAGAATGGGACAACAGCCCCAACAGCAAGTGCGTTTCTTTTTAGTTCGTGTAAATCATGGCATGATGGTTCAGTATGAAGGGCGTAGTATCCCGCTGAAAAACGGGAAGTTTTTTTGACCGTACACCGTCAAGCAGGCGGCCTACGACATAGAATCATACTCGCTGCTTCTAATAAGCAGCGGTGCGAAGGATGACCAACGCATGAAATATCCCTCCAGGCCAAAACGTGGTCTGGAGGGATGGGCATGACAAACCACCCTGCCAAAACCTCGTTTTTTTTATTGGCAGGGTCTGCTATACGATCCTGGTCAGTTCACTTTTCTCCGCACTGTCAGTTCTCTAAAATTTGAACTGCTATGCCATTATAAATCTGGCATAAATCCGTAAAATAGAAGGAGAGGTGAACTGAAAGTGCAGAATCAACATGAAACACTTGGCGAGATCATCAAGAATGCCCGCATAAAAGCAGATATTACGGTCGAAGATCTGGCCGCCAAGGTCGGAGTAACCGAGAGATTTATATATCGTATCGAGAACGAAGGCAAAAAGCCCAGCTACGACATCCTGTACAAGCTGATTCGGGAGCTGTCCATTTTACCCGATCAGATTTTCTTCCCGGAAAAGCAGATTGAGGATTCTGAAATGGAAAGCCTTGTCCGTATGCTGTATAACTGCGATGAGCGTTCTATGCAGATCATCAAGGCGACAGTTAGGGCGGCCTTGGACAGCCAGCCCAAAGAGTGAAAAAGAGCCGATGTCCGTGGGAAATTCTCACTGGTTCATCGGCTCTGCGTCTATGCGTCTGGCTCTTTGATGACAACGATATGTAGTTGTTTCGCCTGAATCAAGCTCTCTCGTTTGCACTTTGGGCAATAGAGAGGATAATTGATTAAAACCGTATCCTCCCTGATTCGATCACGGGTTTTATTCCCGCAGACGGGACAATAAACCCACTCTGTTTGCTGCATGGGAATCACCTCCATTCTCCTGTTTTCAAGACATGGCCGAGGGCTTGCTGCTTTGCAAGCCCGCCGGCGTGTCTTTTTTATTTATTCTTCCTTTTCCCGGAATCCCCAAGCCTCAAAATCCGTAT
>USHP01000296.1 GCA_900554625.1 uncultured Eubacteriales bacterium
TCTCCGCTGCATCCTGCACAACCAACTGTCTGGCACCTATGGCTAAGGCTCTGAACGACAACTTCCCGATCCAGTCTGGTATCATGTGCACCATCCACGCTTACACTGGCGATCAGATGACTCTGGATGGCCCTCAGAGAAAAGGCGATCTGAGAAGATCCCGTGCAGCAGCAGTCAACATCGTTCCGAACAGCACAGGTGCTGCAAAGGCAATCGGTCTTGTTATTCCGGAGTTAAACGGCAAGCTGATCGGTTCTGCACAGCGTGTACCGACCCCGACAGGTTCTACAACAATCTTAACAGCAGTTGTTAAAAAAGCTGGTGTAACAAAAGAAGACATCAATGCAGCTATGAAAGCAGCAGCAAATGAATCCTTCGGATACAACGAGGATGAGATCGTATCTTCCGATATCGTAGGAATGAGATTTGGTTCTTTATTCGATGCAACTCAGACAATGGTAAATCCTATTTCTGATGATTTATACGAAGTACAGGTTGTTTCATGGTATGACAATGAGAACAGCTATACATCTCAGATGGTTCGTACAATCAAATACTTCTCAGAGTTAGCATAAGTATTGATACCAGAGTAAAAAAGACTCAACATGGGTCCGGTCTTTAAAGGGCCGGACTCATTTTTTTCGTTTACGGAGATAAGGTTTCAGATTTCGGTAAACGTACATAACAATATCCAGGAGGAAAATAAAAATGGGATTAAACAAAAAATCAGTAGATGATATTAATGTAAAGGGACTTCGTGTTCTTTGCCGTTGTGATTTTAACGTACCATTAAAAGATGGAAAGATCACAGACGAGAACCGTTTAGTAGCAGCACTTCCTACGATCAAAAAATTAGTAGCGGATGGCGGAAAAGTAATTCTTTGCTCCCACTTAGGAAAACCAAAGGGAGAGCCAAAACCAGAGTTATCTTTAGCACCTGTAGCAGTAAGACTTTCCGAGTTATTAGGACAGGAAGTAAAATTTGCAGCAGATAACGAAGTAGTAGGACCAAATGCAAGAGCAGCCGTAGAGGCAATGAAAGATGGAGACATCATCCTTTTAGAGAATACACGTTACAGAGCAGAAGAGACAAAGAATGGAGAGGCTTTCTCAAAAGACCTTGCTTCTATCTGTGATGTATTTGTAAACGATGCATTCGGTACAGCTCATAGAGCACACTGCTCTAACGTAGGTGTGGCTGAATTAGTAGATACAGCAGTTGTTGGATATCTGATGCAGAAAGAGATCGATTTCCTTGGAAATGCAGTAGAAACTCCGGTAAGACCGTTTGTTGCAATCCTTGGCGGCGCAAAAGTTGCAGACAAGTTAAATGTTATCTCCAACCTGCTTGAGAAGTGCGATACCTTGATCATCGGCGGCGGTATGGCTTACACCTTCTTAAAGGCACAGGGTTACGAGATCGGTAAATCCTTAGTGGACGACAGCAAGATCGACTACTGCAAGGAAATGATGGCCAAGGCTGAAGCCAAGGGCGTCAAGCTGCTGCTGCCCATCGACACCGTTGTGGCTGACGGCTTCCCCTCCCCCATCGACGGCCCCGTTTCTGTGGAGACCGTGAATGTGGATTCCATCCCCTCCAACAAGGAAGGCCTGGATATCGGCGAGAAGACCCGCGCTCTGTTTGCTGACGCTGTGAAGAGCGCCAAGACTGTTGTCTGGAACGGCCCCATGGGCGTGTTCGAGAACCCCACCCTGGCTGCCGGCACCATTGCCGTTGCTCAGGCTCTGGCTGACTCCGAGGCCATCACAATCGTCGGCGGCGGCGACAGCGCTGCTGCCTGCGAACAGCTGGGCTTCGCTGACAAGATCACCCACATCTCCACCGGCGGCGGCGCTTCCCTGGAGTTCCTGGAAGGCCTGGAGCTGCCCGGCATTGCCTGCCTGCAGGATAAGTAAGGCTTCTATCTGGCGTTTTGCAGGGGCCGGTGCGTGCATCGGCCCCTTTCCCCGGCCTGCCTTTCCCCTGTTTGGGAACTGAAAAAACCATTCAATTTGTATATTCACATGGTGTAACTACATCCATGTTGTTATAAAAGGAGAAAAGAAAATGAATCGTAAGTATCGTAAGACCGTCATTGCCGGTAACTGGAAGATGAACAAGACCCCCTCCGAAACCAAGGAGTTTATGACCCAGCTGAAGGCCATTATGCCCAAGGGCCGTTGGTGTGATGTTGCTCTGTGCGTTCCCGCCGTGTGCATCCCCGCTGCTGTCCGCGCTATGCGGGAGACCCGCGTTGGTATCGGCGCTGAGAACTGCAACGCCAATCCCTCCGGCGCTTACACCGGTGAAATCGCCACCAACATGCTGACCGATGCCGGCTGCAAGTACGTCATCATCGGCCACTCCGAGCGCCGCGCCATGGGCGAAACCGACGCCGATATCAATGCCAAGGTTCTGGCCGCTCTGGAAGCCGGTCTGATCCCCATCCTGTGCTGCGGCGAGAGCCTGGAGCAGCGCAACAGCGGTGTTACCGCTGAGTGGATCACCATGCAGATCAAGCTGGGTCTGGCTGGCGTGCCCGAAGACAAGATCCGCAAGGTCATCATCGCCTACGAGCCCATCTGGGCCATCGGCACCGGCCTGACAGCTACCCCCGAGCAGGCTGAGGAAGTCTGCGAAATGATCCGCAGCGTGGTGCGCAAGCTGTACTCTTCTAAGAACGCCCGTGCCATCTCCATCCTGTACGGCGGTTCCATGAACGAGAAGAACGCCTTCGAGCTGCTGGCTCAGCCCGACATCGACGGCGGCCTGATCGGCGGCGCTTCCCTGGTTCCCGAGAAGTTCGTCAAGAT
>USHP01000297.1 GCA_900554625.1 uncultured Eubacteriales bacterium
GTACGAAGCCGCTCTTGTAAGGTATCCCACTGACGGCTGGTCAGAGGCAGGCGGTAAATCCGCACCTGGGCAGTAACCCCACCCAGCCGGTAACGGCAGGGCCGCTCCTGTACAAATCCGCCGTAAAAAGGCGTGCGGTAGTACCGGCGGGCAAAAGCGTACATGGCGCTTAAATTCTCTTCCGTGGCCAACGCCACATGATTATAGGGCTCTCCGGTCACCCGGCGAATCCACTGTCCCATCCGGTATGGGGTTGCGGAAAACAAAACATACAGATACTTCTGCTGCATGGCGTTCACCTCCTGAAAACTGGCTTTTGGAAAATGTGGGGCCATTGTAGCATATGCAGGAGAAAAACACAATTCCTCCGAATGCAATTTAAGCATTCGGAGGAAAAACTTAAGAAATTATAAAACTTTGGACAGGAAATCCTTCAGCCGGGGGTTCTGGGGATTGCCGAACACTTCTTCCGGAGTGCCCTGCTCCACGATTCTGCCCTCGTCCATGAACAGAATCCGGCTGCCCACTTCCCGGGCAAAGCCCATCTCGTGGGTAACCACCACCATGGTCATGCCGTCGGCGGCCAGTTCCTTCATAACGCTGAGTACTTCGCCGACCATTTCCGGGTCCAGGGCGGAGGTGGGTTCGTCAAAGAGCATGACCTTGGGATTCATGGCCAGCGCCCGGACAATGGCGATCCGCTGCTTCTGACCACCGGAGAGCTGGTTGGGATAGGCATTGGCCTTTTCTTCCAGGCCAACCCGGCGCAGCAGCTGCATTGCCAGCTCATCAGCCTGGGCCTGGCTCATCAGTCCGGTACGCACCGGTGCCAGGGTGATGTTGCGCTTGATGGTCATGTTGGGGAAGAGGTTGAAGTGCTGGAACACCATGCCCATTTTCCGTCGGATCTGGTCGATATCGGTTTTCGGGTCGGTAATCTCCACACCGTCAAAGGTGATGCTGCCTTCCGTGGGCAGTTCCAGCAGGTTCAGGCTGCGAAGGAAGGTGGACTTGCCGGAACCGGAGGGTCCGATAATAACCACTTTATCACCAGGGTAGATGTGCTCGGAAATATCCTTGAGCACCTGATGGTCGCCAAAGGATTTGCTCAAATGTTTAACGTCTATCACTCTGACGCAGCCTCCTTTCCAAAATGCCCAGCAGCCAGGTAAAGATAATCACCAGAACCAGATAAATGCAGGCCACGCCCACCAGTGGGAACATCTGCTCGTAGGTTCTGCCGTAAATGGCCTGAGCGGCATACACCATCTCCTTACCGCCGATGACGTTGATCAGGGAGGTGTCTTTCAGCAGCACGATGAACTCATTGCCCAGAGACGGCAGAATCGCCTTGAATGCCTGGGGAATGACAATAAAGCGCATGGTGTCCACATAGTTCAGGCCCAGGCTTCTGCCGGCTTCCGCCTGGCCGGGGTCCAGTGCCATCAGGCCACCCCGGATGATCTCGGAAACGTAAGCACCGGAGTTGATGCCCAGAGTCAGCGCACCCACCATGGTGTAGTTACGGGAAGAGGAGAAAATAACAAATCCCATAATCAGCAGCTGCACCATCATAGGGGTGCCCCGGATAATGGTCACATAGACCTTGCACACAGCGTTCAGCAGACCCAGCACAGGGTTGCGGTGTCCAACACGCTGCTGGTCATGGGAGGTACGGATGATGGCCACCAGAATACCCAGTGCAACACCCAGCGCCAGTGCCAGTGCCGTAACCAGCAGCGTGGTGCCTACGCCCTGGAGGTACTGCCGCCAGCGGTCCCCTTCGATAAACGCCTGATAAAACTTCACATAAAATTCCTGCCAGAAAGAAACGTCGCCGCCCTGCCGCAGCAGCGCTTTCCATGCCTCATATTGTGCCACAGACTCACTCCTTTTTTTATGTTTGCGGGTTATATGCAGAAAGCTGCTTTCTGTGGATATGGCAAAAAGCAGGTTTCCGGATACAACGAAAATGCCGTCAACGGGGGCGGCAATGCCGCCCCTGTGACGAAAACGCTTATTCAGCGGTGATGTACTTGTCCAGGATGGACTGAACAGTGCCGTCAGCGATCAGCTCTGCCAGAGCCTGGTTCACAGCCTCCTGCAGGCCGGTGTTGTCCTTGTTCAGGCCGATGGCGTACTCTTCTTCCACCCAAGCGCCGTCCAGCATGGTCAGGCCGGGGTTGGCAGCTACGAACTCCTGAGCGGGAGCGTTGTCGATGATGACGCAGTCAACCTGGCCGTTCATCAGAGCCTGCACAGCGCTGGCGCCGGTGTCGTAAGCAGTAACATGATCTTCGCCGTAGTCACCGGAAGCGTAGATGTAACCGGTGGTGCCCCGCTGGGTGCCGATCATCTTCTCGCCCAGATTGTCCATGGTCACGTCGGAGCCTTCCTTAACGATAACGGACTGGATGCCGGTGGCGTAAGTATCGGAGAAGTTCATAACCATCAGACGGTCTTCGGTAACGGAAACGCCGGCCATAACGATGTCGGCCTTGCCCTGCTGAACAGCCAGCAGGGCAGCGTCGAAGTCCATGTCGTCAATCTCCAGCTCCAGGCCCAGCTTTTCTGCAATGGCGCCAGCAACTTCTGCGTCGATGCCCTCGATGGAACCGTCATCGGCAACCATCTCGTAGGGAGGGAAGGCAGCGTTGGTAGCCATAATCAGCACGCCGTCCTTAATGGTGGAAACTTCAGCAGTCTCGGCAGCCTCGGTAGCAGCAGTGGTCTCAGCAGCGGCAGCCGTGGTCTCGGCAGCAGCGGTGGTCTCAGCAGCGGCGGTGGTTTCAACAGCAGCGACAGTGGT
>USHP01000298.1 GCA_900554625.1 uncultured Eubacteriales bacterium
CACCAGTTCCTCCACCTTATGTCCGCCCCGGAAAGGACCGCCGGCAATCACCAGAGGCACATGCAGGGCAGAATCATGACAGGAACGCTTGTAGTCATCGCCGCCTCTGAGGTGGCTGTCGTTGTTGCGGGTCTTGAAATGGGAGCCATGGTCGGAAGAGTAGATAATGACGGTATCGTCATAAATCCCTTCTTCCTTCAATTTCGCCACCAAACGGCCCAGGTTTTCGTCCAGACTGGCGCACTGGCCCAGATAATCCGGATATTCCTCCTGAGCATTGCCCTTCAGCGCCGCCAGATCCTGGGGCAGTACAAAATCCTTGTACTTTTCCTTGGAACCGATGGGGCCTTCGTAATGGCCCCGGTCGTTCTGGTGGTGGGGCTCAATCTGAGAGATCATCAGAAAGAAGGGCTTACTCTTATCCCGCTGAGCAAAGAAATCCAGCGCCATGTCGGTGATGCAGTCGGCCCGGTAGCCCTTGAACTCGATTTTCTGATTGTTTTCGTCGAACACATAGCCGTCATAGCCATGGGAGGTAAACTCCAGCAGGTCAGCCGCCCGCCAGAAGCCGTTATACCCGCCCCGGAATTCCTTGGGAACCGCGGTAATGCCGTTGTCAATGATCGGAGGCTCATCCAGCTCGCCTTCGCTGGCCAGGTGCCATTTGCCCACATAGGCGGTTTCGTATCCGGCTTCGTCCAGGTAGTTTGCCAAGGTCTTTACATCATGGGGCAGCATCTTGCAGTTGCGGAAGCATCCGGTATCGGTGGCATACCGGCCTGTCTGGAAAATCGCCCGGCAGGGACCGCAGACCGGCTGGGGGGAGAAGGCGTTTTCAAAGAGGGTGCCCTCCTGGGCCAGAGTGTCCAGATTGGGGGTGATGTCCAGGCTCTGACCATAACAGCCGCAGGTATCCCAGCGCTGCTGGTCGGTGAAGTAGAAAATGATGTTGTTTGCCATTTCGGTTTCTCCTTACAAAATCGTGGGTGCGCCTGCTATGGATAGGGCACAGAGGCGGGAAATTTTCCTTGACGACGGCGGGGATTGGGACTATGCTAGTGAAAAAAGTAGGTATTAGGTGTTGCTTATGAAAAACTTATCCATTATGCTCAAACCGGCTTCCTCCGCATGCAATCTGCGGTGCAGCTACTGCTTTTATCGGGATGTGAGCTGCCGCCGGGATACTGCCAGCTACGGTTTTCTGTCCGTATCCGACATGGAGCAGATTTTGGATAACATCTTCCGGGATCTGGTGCCCGGGGACCGGGTAAGCTTTGTGTTTCAGGGGGGTGAACCGACGCTGGTGGGGCTGGATTTCTACCGGCACTTCACAGACTACTGCAAGCCCCAGGCACAGCGGGGCGTGGACATTCACTATGCCCTGCAGACAAACGGCGTCTTGCTGGACGAAGCATGGTGCCGTTTTCTTACAGAAAACCACTTTCTTGTGGGGCTTTCTCTGGACGGTCCTGCCAAAATCCACAACGCCCAGCGAAAAGCTCCCGACGGAAGCGGAACCTTCCGTCAGGTAATGGATGCCAGGAAGCTGCTGGAGCAATCCGGCACGCAGTACAACGTGCTGATGGTTCTGACCCGGGAAATGGCCCGGCACCCAAAAGAAATCTGGAACTTTTTGGTGGAAAATCAGCTGCAATATATTCAGTTCATCCCCTGTCTGGACGAGCTGGACGGGCAAAATACCCCCTGGGGCATCACGCCGGAGCGATACGCTGACTTTTACCGGGGACTGTTTGACCTGTGGCTGGCGGCCTTCCGCCAGGGCAGGTACTTCAGCATCAAGCTCTTTGACGACTACATCCAGCTTCTGGCCCGGGGAATCCAGGGCAGCTGCGGCCTGTTGGGCAGATGCAGTCCCCAGATTGTGGTGGAAGCAGACGGAAGCGTGTATCCCTGCGATTTTTATGTGCTGGATGCTTACCGGGTGGGGAATCTGGCGACGCAGTCCCTGCGGGAGGTTTTCCTGTCACCGAAGATGCAGGAATTTGCCCGCCGGGAAGTATCCCGGAATTCAGAGTGTGACAGCTGTCCTTTTCTTCGCATCTGCGGCGGGGGCTGCGCCCGTATGCGAAACCAGGTTTTTTCCCCGGGAAAAAATGGCATCTGTGGTCACCGGATGTTCCTGGAGCATGCCATCGCTCCCTTAAGCGCCATTGCCAGAACCCTGCGCTGAGGAAAATCCCCGTCTGTATTTATCGCCCTGCCTGACGGCAGGGCGATGTTTTTGTTATACGGACTCGATTTCGTACCACTTGATTTCGTTGGCGTCCATCTTCAGAGAGAAGGAGCCCTTGTCGGTGTAAACCGTAGTGGTCTGAGGCTCGTAGGTGTTGTTTACCACGCAGTACTTGCCGTTCTTGACAAAGGCGTGCACTTCCACATTGTAGTTGGTGGAGTACCACTTACGCAGCTCTTCCTCTGCATGGGCAGACCACAAAATAGCACGGTACAGCACACGGCTGTTCTCGAAGGAGTAGGGGAGACCCGAGATATACACACTGCGGCCGCTGCCGAAGTCGTTGACTGCCATCTGCACTTCCTTGTCCTTCTGCACCAGAATCTGGGCGTTGGGCAGAGCATACATGCTCTTCTTGCCTTCGCCGAAGTCTACTTCGCCCTTCACATCCTCCAGGATGAAGTGATTGTGCAGCTGTGCCCAGTTGTACTTGTCGTAGTTCAGGGTAAAGCCGGTTTCCTTCTCCACGCCCATGACGCTGCTCAGCTGCAGGTAGTGGCCCTGGTACTGATGGCCCGCAGG
>USHP01000299.1 GCA_900554625.1 uncultured Eubacteriales bacterium
TGCATTCGCCATCAACATGGTTAAGACAGACAACGCAGCTTCTTATACAGCTTTACTTAGTCAGTAATTATTAAAGTCACATAAGAATGTATGAGCTATTAGGGAGAAGTGATTCTCCCTAATAGTGTATCTGAGGCTGTCAATGAAGGATAGATAGGAGTAAGAATATGGCAGATAAGAAAGATGATATCGTCTTATCAATACGCGGTATGAGCAAATCCTTCGGCCGCAACCGGGTTCTGGATCACATCAATCTGGATGTGAAGCGCGGAACCGTCATGGGGCTGATGGGGGAGAACGGAGCCGGTAAATCCACGATGATGAAGTGCCTGTTCGGTACATATCAGAAGGACGAGGGCACGATTTACCTGGACGGAAAAGAGATCAGCTTCTCCGGCCCGAAGGATGCTCTGGAGAATGGTATCGCCATGGTTCACCAGGAGCTTAACCAGTGCCTGGAGCGGAACGTGGTGGACAACCTGTTCCTTGGCCGGTATCCGGTCAACTCCATGGGCGTCGTTGATGAAGGACGAATGAAAAAGAAAGCCACAGAGCTTTTCAGAAGACTCGGAATGACCGTAAACCTTTCCCAGCCCATGCGGAATATGTCCGTATCCCAGAGGCAGATGTGTGAGATTGCCAAGGCCATCTCCTACAACGCCAAGGTCATCGTGCTGGACGAACCCACCTCCTCCCTCACCGTCAAAGAGGTGGACAAGCTCTTTGAGATGATGCGGATGCTCCGGGATCAGGGCATCTCCCTGATTTACATCTCCCACAAGATGGACGAGATTTTTGAAATCTGTGATGAGATCTCGGTGCTGCGAGACGGCAACCTGGTCATGACCAAGCCCTCCAAGGAGACCAACATGAACGAGCTGATCACCGCCATGGTTGGCCGTTCTCTGGAAAACCGTTTCCCGCCGGTAGACAATAAGCCGGGAGAGGTGGTTCTGTCCATCCAGCACCTGATAGCCGGAAAAGGGCATATCTGCCAGAGAGAAAGCTGCCGCGGTATCCGCGCCGAAGTGGCAATTTCTGTGGTGATCCTCCGGGTCAGAGCAAATGAACAGCGCCCGAGGCTCCGGCGGCAAAGCGGCGCGCAGCCGCTCCACAAAATCATTGGCGCCGCTGAGTATGGCCCGATCCGCCCCTTCCACATAAGGGCTGCTGGTAATGAATACCTTCATACAATTTCTCCCTGCATCCAGGCGTTATAGCCGAAAATCCGGGAAATATTCCCCAACAAAGTCCACTTTTTCCACCTGGAAGGACTTTCCGTTCAGATATTCCAGTGCCCCTGCCTCGGTGGTGAAGCAGAAGGTCAGCTTATAGGAGTACAAAGCCTGGTAGCTGCGGTCATAACGCTTATCCAGTTTGCCGTACTTCCCATCTCCCAGCAGCGGATGCCCGGCATGGGCAAATTGGGCCCGGATCTGGTGGGTTCGGCCGGTAATCAGCTCACATTCCACCAGGCTCAGTCCGCTGCGGCTGGCAAGGACTTTATAGTTGGTCTGGCAGGTTTTGGCTCCCGGCTTGGGGCTGTCGCTGACAAATACCCGGTTTTTCTTTTCATCCTTGAACAGGAAGCCTTTCAGGCTGCCTTCTTTGACCTTCGGCGTTCCTTCCACAATGGTCAGATACCGCTTGTCCAGTTCCCGGTCTTTGATTTTCTGATTCATCACCCGCAGGGCTTCTGCGGTTTTCGCCGCAATGACGATGCCGCCGGTATTGCGGTCAATCCGGTTGCACAGCGCCGGGGTAAAGGCGTTCTCTTCCCGGGGCCGCCACTCCCTCTTTTGGTAGAGGTAAGCCTGGATATGGTCAATCAGCGTCCGTCCATATTCCGCACCGTCATGGGGATGCACCGCAAGTCCCGGGCGCTTATCCACCAGCAGAATGTGGTCATCTTCATAGACAATGTTCAGCTTGGGCGTCGCCACTGTCAGATAGGCATTTTCTTCCCTGGGTTTGTCGAAAAATTCATCATTGATATACAGCTGAAGCACATCCCCTGCCTGAAGCCGGGTATCCCGCTCCACACGCTTTCCGCCCAATTTGATTCGTTTCAGACGGATATATTTCTGAGCCAAGGAGGCCGGCAGCAGCGGAACGGCTTTGGCGAGAAAACGGTCCAGACGCTGTCCCGCGTCGTTGGGGCCAATTGTCAGTTCTTTCATGGATTCCTTCCTGTATGTTCTTCAAAATGTCGGTTCATCTGATCCGTGAACTCCTGGGCTGCGTTGTAGCCCATCTTCTTCTGACGGTTATTCATAGCGGCAACCTCCAGAATCACCGCCAGGTTACGGCCCGGGGTGATGGGGATGGTATACTTGGGAATTTTCACTCCCAGAATTTCCGTGTACTGCTCATCCTGTCCCAGCCGGTCATAGGCCTGGTTCTTATTCCAGGCAACAATGTCCACCACCAGGTTGATTTCATTTTCCAGCTTGATGGCGCCCATACCAAAGAGCTTTGCCACATTGATAATGCCAATGCCCCTCAGCTCGATATAGTTGCGAATCAGTTCCGGCGCCGTACCCACCAGAGAATTGGTGGAGACTTTGCGGATTTCCACAGCATCGTCAGCAATCAGTCGGTGTCCGCGTTTCAGAAGTTCCACGGCGGCTTCGCTCTTACCGATACCGCTGTCGCCAATCAGCAAAATACCCTCGCCGTAAACCTCCGCCAGCACGCCGTGCCGGGTAATGCGGGGTGCTAGCGCCGCTTTCAGGTAGGTAATAATGGTAGAGACAATGGTACTGGTGGGCTC
>USHP01000300.1 GCA_900554625.1 uncultured Eubacteriales bacterium
GGCGTGCATTATGTCGGGATTGATGTTATTGGCGCAGCTGCTCCGAAAGGAATATGACGGCCCAACGGCATTGTCCTTTGCGGCGCTTTGCATTCTGATTGTCAATCCGCTGGTGATTACTTCCGTAGGGTTTCAGCTGTCTGCTGGCAGCGTTGCCGGAATTTACTGCTTTAGTCCCGCTATCCGGAAATGGCTGTATGGACTGCTTCCCAATGCAAAGGGCTGGCGGGGGAAACTGGTTCGTTGGTTTGTGGCTTCTGTATCCATTTCCCTGGGAGCGCTGGTGTTTACTACGCCGCTGTGCGCCATGTATTTTGGGACAGTCAGTCTGATCGGTGTTGTGACCAATCTGCTGACGCTGTGGCTAATTGGCGGCATTTTCTATGGAATTCTGGCAGTTTGCCTGGTGGGACAGTTTTTCCTGCCAGGAGCCAGCGCCCTGGCGAGGATTTTGGCGCTGCCCATCCGCCTGGTGCTGTTCCTTGCGGATATTCTGGCGGATGTTCCGCTGTCTGCGGTGTATACCCGCAGCTGTTATATTACCGCCTGGCTGGTGTTTGTTTATGTTCTGCTGATCTTGTTCCTTTTGGGAAAGAACAGAAAACCGGTTCTGCTGGCAGGATGCGCCTGCCTGGGACTGTGCATCGCACTGCTGGCATCCTGGGCAGAGCCGCTGCTGTATTCTACCGGTATCACCGTGCTGGATGTGGGACAGGGACAGTGTATTGTGCTGCAATGCAGAGGAAAAACCTTTCTGGTGGACTGCGGCGGAGACAGCGATACCCGGACGGCAGACATTGCTGCCCAAACCCTGCTCAGTCAAGGCATTTCCCGGCTGGACGGCTTGATTCTGACCCATACGGATGCAGACCATGCCGGAGCTATGGAAAATTTCCTGAGTCGAATTTCTGCGGATGTGCTGATTTTGCCGCCGGTTTCTATGGAAGCAGCAGTTTCGGAGGACACAGAACTTCTTTTTGCCTCCGAAAATCTGGAATTGTCCTTTGACGGCGGGAAGATTACCGTCTATCGTGGCATTACCGGGGAGAAAAGCAACGAAAACAGCTTGTGCGTCTTGTTTGAAACGGAGAATTGTGCTATACTCATTACCGGAGACCGGGGAAGCTTTGGCGAGCAGATGCTGCTGCGCAATGCGGATTTGCCGGACGTGGATATTCTCATCGCAGGGCATCACGGCTCAAAAAATTCTACCGGCGAAGCGCTTCTGCAAACCGTCAGACCGGAGATTGTCTGCATCAGTGCCGGACGGGATAACCCCTATGGTCACCCGGCACCGGAACTGCTGAAGCGGCTGGAAGACTTCGGCTGTCAGATCTATCGTACCGATCTGCAAGGGGATATTGTAATCAGGAGGTGAACCCATGGCAAAGAAAAGTGACACTGGCGGCGGCTTGCAGGAACTGAAGCAGGCGCTGAAGAATAAGAATCTGGGGAGACTGTATTTTTTCCATGGCGAGGAAACCTTCCTGCTTCATCACTACTTGGGCCAGATGAAAAAGCAGCTTCTGGACCCACTGACGGAGTCGTTTAATTTCCACCGTCTGGACAATGAAACCTTTGACATCCGCTCCTTTGTCGACGCGGTGGAGAACCTTCCCATGATGGCGGAGCACACCCTGGTTCAGGTGGATGATATTGACCTGTTTAAGTTGGGCGAAGCGGACCGCACCAAAATGACGGAAATCCTCAGCGACATTCCCGACTACTGCACCGTCATTTTTACCTACCTCACCGTATCCTGGAAACCGGATAAGCGGCTGAAAAAGCTCTGGGAAGCGGTGGATAAAAACGGAAACGTGGTGGAATTCGCCAAACAGGATCAGCGGGATCTGGTGGCCTGGATCACCCGACATTTTGCTGCCCGGAGCAAGCGAATTTCTAACGACCTGTGCGTCTACCTGATTGATATCACCGGCGGCACCATGACGGCCCTGGCCGGTGAAATTGACAAAATCTGCGCCTATTCCGGTGCGGATGAGATTCGAAAAAGTGACATTGACGCAGTCACCGAGCCGGTGCTGGATGCAGTGGTGTTCCAGATGACGGATCTGCTCAGTGCAGGCCGCTATGACCAGGCGCTGAACAAACTGCAGCAGCTGCTGAAAATGCAGCAGGAGCCTCTGGCAATCCTGGGTGCAGTCGGCGGGCATTTCCGCCGTTTGGGTGCAGCCCGTACCTTGCTGGACCGGGGGAAGAGTGCCTACGATCTGCAAAAGCTCTATGGCATTCCGGACTATCCCGCCCGGAAAACCATGGAAGCGGCCCGTCGTTTTTCGGCGGATTTCTGCCGCAAAGCGGCCCAGCTGGTGCTGGAAACTGACTACCGGATGAAAACATCCTTTGACGACAGCCAGCGGCTGCTGGAGCTGCTGATTTTGCAGCTGGCACAGGAGGCTCGCCATGGTTAAAATTCGGGAAGCCATCTTAGTAGAAGGCCGCTATGATAAAAATACCCTGTCCCAGATTGTGGACGCACCCATTCTGGAAAGTTCAGGATTTGGAATTTTCAAGGATAAGCAGCATCTGGCGCTGCTGCGCCGGGTAGCCCAGGAGCGGGGACTGATTGTGTTTACCGATTCTGACGGTGCCGGATTTGTGATTCGCAATCACATCAAAAGTGCCATCCCCGGCAAGTTTCTGAAGCATGCCTATATCCCGGATATCCCCGGCAAGGAAAAGCGGAAATCCGCCCCCGGCAAAGAAGGAAAGCTGGGAGTGGAAGGCATGTCC
>USHP01000301.1 GCA_900554625.1 uncultured Eubacteriales bacterium
GCATAAAATCAGTACAGGTACTGCAAGTGCAAACAAAATAGAAGCAGCAATTTTGGTTGCTCCCCAGGCAAGCCGTACCGCCAGACCCAGGGCTTTCATAAACAGCCAGCAAAACAAAATAATTCCCAATAATTCAAACATGTCTTTTCCTCCTGAAATAACGCATTTTAAAGTTACCGATGGTCTATCTGTTCCATGCGGTTTCGGATGATTTGGATTTGCTCCGAAGTTGGTTCCCAATCCAAAACAATTTCCGCCAGTAAATTGTCATAACACAGCAAATATCGATTGATCGCACTGCCCTGGGTATCATACCCCTGATAGGCTTTTTCCGCTCCCCAGGGAGCCGGCTCCATGGGCTGATAAGTGTAGGTTTCCAGTACCCCTTTTCTTTTTTGCCCATGCAGCAGTTCTTCCAGGCAAGGGTCATACAGGCAGGAAACTTTCACATCCACCAAAGTATAGCGCAGTTTTGGATTTGTGCTGTCGTCGGATTCCGGAAGCTGGGCCACAATCTGCCGTCCCAGCAGAATGGATTCCTGGTCGATGGTTTCGATGGTATAATCATCATATGTCTGATCGGTCAGATCTTCCATGGTCAATGGAATTTCTTCAACACCACTGCTTAACTGCGTTTGCTGACCGAAGTCCGCACCCCGAATCTGCCGAATTCCCCACATCAGCGCCCAAGCCAGAACCAGCAGCCCCGCGGCTGCCGCTAACCAAGTAATCGTTCGCACCGTCTCCTTGGACCAGTTTCTCCCCTTCAAAAACCCCTGTGTTATTGAAAACCAACTGATGTAAACAAATAGCCCAAATGCAAACAGTCCAACAATGCAGCACCGCTGAAGCGCCGTCTCTGCCGGGAAGGAGAGCGAAACCTGGTAAACCCAAAGAACCAGAAACCCTCCTACCGTCCCCCGGAGCATGCCGCTGAAATTTCCCGGGTTCAAGAAAACTCCCGCCTGAGCAGCGTATTTTGCCCGTGTATACCAGCGCAGGTACAGAAGCCCCTGTACCAAATAGGTAATCCCCAGCAGAACAAAGCAAAACATGGAAAAGAGCTGATGAGCGTCAGTCAAAAGCGAAATGGGCGTGCGTTGGAGCTGCGCAATCATTTGCAGTGAATCCAGCAGCAAAAGCAGAAGCAGTCCCCCAAGAATCCGCAGAAAATTCTTCATGGCGTAGGTGTGTATGGCTTCCAATTTCAGTTCCGGCTCCGTTTCCAGGGGTGTAGGATTTTCTCGGGTGTTGTAGAAAATCATCATCTGGCCATAGGTGCAGGCCAATTCCCAACCGTCGTGGGCACACAGATCCCGAAATTCCTCCTGTGCTGGTGACAGCTGAAAGTCATATTCAGAGGCGGACGCAAAATAGGCAATATCAAAAGAAATCTTCTTCGGCGGAATCTGCCGGTATCTCCAGAAAGGATGGGTAATTTCCAGCAGCAGCCAACCTTTTTGGGCCATGTCTTCCAAATGACGGCAAATTTCCTCCGGCTGCCAAAAGGCAAAGAGTTCCAGGCGGCGTTTCGTCTTCATGGCGATTCCTCCTTTTCAAAAATCCGTCGGTAGTCAGCCAGCTGTTTTTCCAGCCGGTTTCGTTCTGCACGAAGCATTTCCATACCCTTTTCCGTGAGGATGTAGCTGCGTCGACGGCCTTCCACTTTGGTTTGCCGAATCATATCTTCATCCAAAAACTGTTCCAGCAAGGTGTACAACGTTCCGGAGCCGATATTGACCCGGCCTTGGGTCATGGCCCGAACCCGGTCCAGGATATCCGTACCGCAGCACTCGTCTTTCAGGCATAGAAGGGTATAAAACATCTGTTCCGTCAGGGTTTGAAACTTTGTCCTGGCCATGGACTTCCCCCTATTCTCGATTATCGAGTTTTCTATTTTTATTATATCTCGAATATCGAGATTGTCAAGAAAAAATCACCCACGGAAGGTTTTCTTCCGTGGGTGCAACTGTTCTTGCGTTATTGGGGTAGCTTTGCTGCCACTGTGGGGTAATTTTCCAGATTGGTATGAGGGTAAAAACTGGCGGCCCGCATTTCTTCCACAAAGGTTTCCTGCATGGCAAATTCCAGATAGTAAATCTCCCGTGCCACTCTGTCCGCTTCCTCCGGGGAAATCCGTCCGCAGAGGAGGTCACAGGCCCCTTCCAGAGAGCTGTTGCCCACGTTGCGGAACTTTTCCCGGGGCACATCCGGATACAGGCCGATGGTGATGGCGGATTCCAGATTCAGGTGCCGTCCGAAAGCACCTGCCAAGTAAATCCGGTCCACGTTTTCCAGCCCCAACCCTGCGGTATTCAGCAGCACTGCCACCATGGTGTGGGCTGCTGCCTTGGTTTCCGTAAACTGTCGGATATCCTCCTGGGTGAAGTAAAGGGGCTGACCATCGGCGCTTTCGGTTTCATCGGCATAGACCACCGCCCACTGTTCATCCAGGAATCGGATTCGCTCGGATTTTTCCGGCTGCAAAACGCCCTGTCGGTTCATCCATCCCGCCAGCAGCATCTGGGCCAGCAAGTCTACAATGCCGGAACCGCAGATGCCCTTGGGCTTCTCCCCTGCGATGGTGGTAACCGTCAGTTGATTACCCGCAATGGTCACCGAGTCCACTGCACCGGCCCTGGCACGCATACCGCTTTTGCTGATATCCCCTTCCAAGGCAGGCCCGGCAGCGCCTGCGCCACCGATGAGGTATTCCCGG